>JAQBNQ010000530.1 GCA_028288545.1 Bacteroidota bacterium | reverse complement strand
GAAATAGAAGTGCCGAAAGAAATATCGTTGAAGTTTGCAAAGATATTTGAGCCGGGAAACGTAAACGACAAATGTGCCGAATTAAAGGTTTATTTTAAGGAGGAGCTGAGTTATGAAACCATTGTCGAAATGGTTTTACACAGCAAACAACATCATTTTCACCGCTGGACAAAAGCGGCTGCTCTACACACGGTAATATTTTATCAGGGAGTGCAGAAAAAAGGCTGGCTGGAATACGCAGAAAAGGAGAATGATATATTATTGAGGGAGACGGCACAAAAAATTCTTGCTGAAATATGACAGATACCCATCACCACCACGAAGCCCGTTTGCTGCTGATAGAGAAAGTTTTGCTTTTAAAATCGCTTAGCCTTTTTGAGGAAACACCCGAAACCGTGCTTGCCGAAGTGGCCGAGATTTTGGAGGAAGAAGAATTTGAAGCAGGCCAGAATATTTTTAAAGCCGGCGAAATGGCCCATAGTATGTATATTATTTTTAAGGGCCAGGTGCGTATACATAAAGAGGAGCACAACATAGCTACGCTAAAGGAAAATGACTTTTTCGGAGAGTTGGCCTTGCTCGATACGGAAACGCGTTCGGCCAGTGCTACAGCAGAGAAAGAAACTTTTTTATTGAAAATTGACCAGGAGCCCTTTTATGAATTGATGGAAAGCCGCATTGAAGTGGCCAAGGGAATCATTAAAACTTTATGTCGTAGAATAAGGGAACAAAATGCAAAATCGTTCCAACAGAGCAAAACTCAATCGTAAGATTCAACGATCCTTATGATCTCTTTTAAATGCTTCTGTTTTTCAGCTTCCCGGTTCTTTTTACAAAACGCAGTGAAGTACTGGTGATTTTTGAGAAAATTCATTTGTATGATATTCCATTGACGTTCGCTTTCAACGTCCAGGTACAAGCGAATCTCTTCATACAGCGTCCGCCCGACCTTATCAAAATTTTCCGTGCCCAGGTATTCAAGATCAGCGTCGGCAATAATTTTTTCCAGTTGGGTAGTTGGTTTCTGCGGAATTTTGGTGGCCATTATCATGCCGCAAATAATTTCAATATCCTGTTTGCTGAACCCAAAACCCGGAAGCTCTGCACGAGCCATATCGCAACCCACTTCTTCGTGGTTTCTGTAAACTTTTGTAAACCCGGAATCATGGTATAGCACAGCGACCTTCAGGAGGTTCATTTCCACGTCACTTATCTTTTCATCCTTACCAATCATCTGGGCTGAGCGCAACACATCTAAAGTATGATGAAGACCATGATAATATAAGTCCTTGGGAAGCTCTGCTTTGAGCTTGGCAAGTACGTGGTCTTCTATCTCTTTAAAACTCTTCATCATGTAAAAATAGGGGCAAATATATATTAGCTGAGCACTTTTTCCACGAAATACATGTCTATTTCTCCTTTATTCTTCGCTTCAATTTTACCCCGATAGACGCAGGCAAATTTGTCTTTTACCATTTCATATGTTGTTCCGGATATATTTATTTTGTTGGCTTCTCCTGCCTGTTGCATCCGGGCGGCCATGTTTACTGTGTCGCCCCAAATATCGTAGGCAAACTTTCTTATACCTATAACGCCCGCAACTAACTGTCCGGTATGTATACCTATTCGAAATTCGAAAGGAATTTTGCCCTGGGCTACACGTTGGCGGCGCAGTTTTTCAATTTCGTACATAAATTGTAATGCTGCCTCTACAACCAAATGCGGGTTGCCTTCGCTTTTGGTGGGCACTCCACCTGCGCACACATATGCATCGCCGATGGTTTTGATTTTTTCGATATCGTATTTTTCGATAACGTGGTCAAATCTTTCGAAGTAAGCATCCAAACCTTCAATCAGGTCATCCGGCGAAAGTTGCTCGCTGATGGTGGTAAAATCGCGGATATCGGCAAAAAGCACCGTGGCCTTGGAATAATTCCGGGCCTGGGTTTTACCGTGGGCCTTTAACTCCAGCATCACCTCTTCGGGTAGAATGTTGAGTAGCAACTCGTCGCTTCTTCTTTTTTCCTCCTGGATTATCTTGTTCTTCTCAGCCAGTTCCCTTAAAGCTTTTTGACGGGTAAAGAGTAATGCCCCTAAAACCAGAAGGAATAAAAGTGAAAGTGCCGCTGCAATGATATAAAGCCGGTTACGCTGTTTTTGTGAATCCAATTCCACTTGCTGGTTTTTCAGTTGAAGTCTTTGTAGGGCTTCAGCCTGGTTAAGGATCTTAACGCTATCGTCTTTGTGCACCAATTCTTCTTCAATACGTTTTTTACTTAATTCTGATTGCGCTAACAGGTTTTGTGTAGAAGCTAATTGTGCCTTGGCGGAGTCAATACGGCTTTCGGTCATAGCCAGCTCGTGCTGTTTTGCTTCCAGGTTTTGTTTGGCCTTATCGTAATCCTGTCTTGCCTTTTGCGCTTCCTGTTTACTAACCTGTATTTCAATACTTTTTTGCTGGTTTTCCTGGTTTAGCTTTTTTATTTCCTGCTGGTTGCTTTGCGAATTCCATTCCTGCTGTTGCTGCATGGTTTTTTGCTCTTCCATCATTTGATTTTTGAGCTTGCGCATTTCCTCCAATTGCTTGGCCTTAGCATCGCTGTTTGTTTGGGCCTGGGTACCAAGCAGTACCAGTAAGCCGACAACTAAAAAGATGATTTTTTTACCCATTTTGAAATAGAATTGAAGTCAAATTAAAGAAGAAATTCAGAAATACAATACTTATGCTATTGAACTGTCCACGTAATACATATCTATTTTTTCGCGATTGCCCGTTTCGACCTTGCCGCGGTAAGTGCAGTTAAACTTATCTTTTACCAATTCAAAGGTCTGGCTGGAGATGTTTATTTTGCCTTCTTCTCCATGCTGTTCCATACGTGCAGCAACATTTATGGTATCGCCCCACACATCATGAGAAAGCTTGCGGATGCCCACAATTCCGGCAATTAGCGGACCGGTATTAATACCTATGCTTATGTCAAAAAATACCGCGTTTTGATCCCTTTTTGCTTTATCTACAAATTGCTGCATTTCTACTGCGGCCATTACCACGTTAACTGCATTGTCTTTGTCATCTACCGGTAAACTCGAAACGCAGAGGTAGGCATCACCAATGGTCTTTACTTTTTCAATCCTGTGCTTTGCAATTATTTCATCAAAAGTTTTGAAATACTGATCCAGTTCGGCCTGTAAAGATGCGGAGGACTGACCCGCGCCGGTGATGCTTTTTACATCGGCAAAAAGAACAGTTGCCTGGTTATTTACCTTGTATTCTCCTTGTTTTATCTCGGCGGCTATTTCGGCTGGTAAGATGTTACGCAGCAATTCGTCCGTCCGCTTTTTTTCAGTAGCAATAAGGCGGCTATCTCCTCTTTTTTGAAGAAATGCGAAAATGGCCAACCCGGCAATAATGGATACGAGGAATATGCCAATAAAGGAAACCTTCTTTACCAGGTTTTGCTGACCAAGCTTTGCATTCATTTCGGTATCGCGTTTGGCTTGTTCGGCTTTTGCAATTTCCCTCTCTTTTTTAAAGTTGCTCTCAAGGTCCATTTTGGCCAGCCTTTTGGCCATATCTTCATCGTGATTGGCTTCAGTAAGGTCGTGGAAAAGTATGTGGTATTCCAGTGCCTTTCCTTTATCGCCTTTGCGCAGATATGCGTAATACAATATTTCGGCAGCGCTCACTTGCAGATCTATCTCATGAGTTCTTTTGCCTTCGTCTAACGACATTTTTGCCATTTCAATAGCCAGGTCGTAGTTGCCATCGCTTACAAGAATAGTAGCCATTAAAACGCGACTGCGGCTGAACGAAGACTCCGACCCCGTTTTTTGAAATAAGGTCATGGCATTCTGGATGTATTTCATGGCCTCTTTAGAGTCTTTCTTCTCGTAATAAATAGTGGCAAGTTGCTGGTAACAATTCGCCTTGTTATTCAGATTGCCTACCTCGTCGGAGGTTTGCACAGCCTCGTTATATTTTTTGATAGCCTCATCAAAATTTCCCTTTTTGAAGGCCAGGTTGCCGAGCGACGAAATGACGCTGGGGTACCAAACTTTAAAATTGTCCTGTTTGGCAATTTCGAGCGCCTTTTGATACATATCGAGCGCCCTGGCATCCTCGCCCAGTGCCTCGTAAATGGAGGCTTGTCCGTCAAGGCTTCGGGCCAGGTTTTTCTTATCACCAATTTTTACACTAATGGAATCCGCTACCTGGTAAAGGTCAAATGCAACGCTGTACTGGCCCTGGTTAAGTTCAAGATTACCGAGCCAGTATTTGCAAAAGGCCAGGTTAGATGAATCGCTTATCTGTTCATTGATGGTTGCTGCTTCACTGATAAGCATTTTGGCCTTAGCGTACTCGTCAATCTTATAATTGGCTACCCCCATAATGGCAATAGCTTTGGCCATTCCCTTTTTATATCCGGCACTTTCGGCTGTGGCCCTGTTTTTGGTAGCGGCTACCAGGCTTTGCTTTGGGTTTTGGTTAAGCATGGACTCCGCCTGTTCATTCAACTGGTCAATATCCTTTTCGGCTTGTGCCAATACGGATAAAACCATGATAAACAACAGTGCTAATGAAAGGGAGAATTTCTTCATCCTCAAAAATTTAGGGTAATATATGGGTTAAACGCAAAAAATGCAAACAACAGCAACAATACGACAAAGAACAGATTTAAATTGGCTTAAATTGTTCAAAGCCCTGTTTGCAGTTGAAGCAAAACCGAATGGCCCGGCAAAGAGTTGACCCGAAAGCCGAACGGAGCGTGGTATCTGTGCTGCCACAATGAGGACAGCGTACGTTGTTCAGTTGCTCTTCAGTTAATTCGCCGTTAATATGGGGTGGAGGGGCTAATCCGAATTTTTCGAGTTTGGTTTTCGCTTCTTCGCTCATCCGGTCGCTGGTCCAGGCGGTTTCAAAATCTACTTTCACTTCAACCGTGTCAAAGCCCAGCTTTTTCACCTCTTCGTAAATGGATTTTTTCATTACATCAATAGCCGGGCATCCAACAAAGGTAGGGGTCATCGTTACGATGCAAGTCGTCCGTTGTCTATTGTCTGTTGTCTGTTGAACAGCCGTAATGATGCCCATGTCTACCACGGTTAGTACAGGTATTTCAGGGTCCTTGACGTTTTCAAGTGCTGCCCAAACCTCTGAACTCTCCATTGGAAGTTTCGATGTTGTGTCGGAAATTTGAACAGGATTCATTTGTTTGAATTGTATTTGTCTTTAAGCCCCCTTCGGGGGTTTGGGGGCTGGCTATTTTACCACTCGGCTTCCGGATCAGTTCTAACCACCTCGCACATTTCATCCAGCAAAGGCTTTAAGTATTCCGAATGAAATCCTTTGCGTCCGCCATAAGCAATTTTAGATTCATCAACATGCGGCAGCTTAAGCGTTGCCGCTGCAATAATGGTAGCTATTTTTTCGAGCCAGCGCTTTTTCAATTCCTCTTCTCCGGCAAAAATTCCATCGGCAATAATCTCATTTTCAAATTCACTTTTCTCAAAAATTCCGAGCGCAAAGGGGAAAGCATAGTTAAGTGCAGACTGCATCCTGGCATGGCTCTCTTCATTCCCGGTTCCCAATTGTTTCAGAAAAGAATCTGAGTGCATGGTATGGTATTTGATCTCGCCCTTTATCTTTTTTGCCAATAGCACTATAGGCTGGAATGATGACTGAGCCAGCATTTCGTAGCGAAGTGCTTCGGCGTGGTCAAACAAAAAATGCCGCACCAAACTAAAATCGTATTCGCCAATTGGTAACTCGGTAAAGTGGCAGCATTTAAATTTTTTCTCTTCTCGCAAAAAGGCGATTTTATCGGGGTCTTCTTCGCCCAAAATTTCATGCAGTATTTTATAGAGCGCCTGTGCATGGCCGATCTTATCCTGCGCCATTGAGGAGAATGCCAGGTCTTCTTCCAACATGGGGCCAATGCCTGTCCATTCAGAATTTCTATGACCAATGATGAGTGCATCATCAGCCATTTTATATAGCAGGTCTTTTAATCCTTCGTTATTCATAACTCAAACTTTTTGCTTGTTTTGAAATTTTTCTATCCGGTCGCGTACTTTATAATATGCAGGGTCGCGGAACATTTTTTCGGGTGTGGTTTCAAACATGTCCTCATCTTCGGTGGGGAAAGTATATACATCACTGGATTTAACTACCCACAGGTTAGTTGTTTTGCCGCGCCGGCCAAAAGTTTCTTTGGCCATTAGCAAAGCCATTTCGGGGTTTGATGCGTGAACCGCACCGACATGCATAGGCTGCTTTCCCCTTTTTTCCTGGTGAAATACTTCCCATGTAATAAGGTGGGTATTGGTATGTACCTCGCCTTCCTCGGTCTTTTTTAAATCAAGGCGCTTTATTCTTGGATCTAATGAACTCATTGTTTTAGTTTCAATTCTTTAAAAAATTTCGCACGGAGAAAATACAGGGTTAAAGGCAGAGAATACAAAACAAGGTTTAATGCCTTTCATTCCACATTTTCCAAAACCCGCATTCCGAAATACTATGCCATTGGCATTACGTACTTTTCATTTTTGCTCATCAAAGCATTGCGCACCCATCTGCCTGCTTCTTCGGCATATTTTCTCACTTCAAGTCTTTCGGCATTGCATGGGCCGCCGCCGTTTATTACGCGTTTAAACTCATCCCAATCAGGGTCTGAAAACTCCCAAATGCCATCGTCATTCTTTTTCAAATTCGGGTCGGGAAAAGTCAGGTCAAGCTCCCATATTTTGGGTACATACTGATCCAGGAACTGGTTACGCATGTCATCGTTACTTGCCAGTTTTACTTTCCACTTCATTAGTTTTTCTGAATGCTGCGAATTGCGATCAGGTGGCCCGAAAAAGTGCAAAAGCGGACGATACCAGCGATTGATGGCATCTTGTAAAATTGCCCGCTGATGTTTGGTGCCGGTAGCCAGGTACACTACATTATCGTGCCCCTGCTTAAGGTGAAAGCTTTCTTCATAACAGATCCTTTCAAGCGCCCGGCAGTATGGACCGTAAGAGCCTTTTGAGTTGATGACCTGGTTTACAATGGCTGCGCCATCTACCAAAAATCCAATAACAGCTACATCGGCCCATGTAAGCGCAGGGTAATTAAAAACGTTGGAATATTTTGACTTGCCGTTCAACAGGTCTTCCAGCATTTGCTCGCGGGTTTTCCCTAAAGTTTCCGCAGCACTATATAATAACTGCCCGTGGCCTATCTCATCCTGCACTTTTGCAATAAGGGCCAGTTTGCGCCGAAAATTAGGAGCCCGTGTAATCCAGGTTCCTTCAGGCAAGGCACCCACAATTTCTGAATGTGCGTGTTGCTCAATCATACGCAATAATTGCTTGCGATATTCCTTGGGCATCCAATCGCCCGGCTCAATTTTTTCGCCGCGCGTAATGCGGTCTTCAAATTCAGCCAGCTTAATCGGATCTTCCTCGGTAAGGTTAAGACGCTTTGCCTCTTCTTCGGTTAATGATGTGTTACCGTACATAGTATTTAGTATTGAGTAGTTAGTTTTAGCGAGACTTTAGACAACAGATTTTAGACATTAGACAATACAAACTTGATTTTAATTTTTTAAGCCTTTTAATAACAGGTTGGCGATGTTTTCTGAAATTTCGTCTTCGGTTAATTTTTCGTTGGTCCGGTACAAATCGTAAGTGGCATTAAGTGCTGAGAAAATAGTGAAGGTAACCAACTTGGTGTTCATGGTTTTAAAATCTCCCCTCTTCATTCCTTTATCCACCAAGTCGCGAAACTTCAATTCGTATTCGTGCCGCAGTTTTTTGAATTGGGCAAGATGCGGTTCCTCTAAAAACATCCACTCGTTAAAAAAAACGCTGGAAGCCTCGAGGTTACCGGCAATAACATGAATGTGGCCTTTAATGGCGCTTCGCAATTTTTTGCCTGCAGCTTTTTCCTCCGGGTCAATGGCTTTAAATGCTTCGAAGAATTGATCGGCAATATCAAAACAAATTTCGCGGAGCAGATCGTCTTTGGATTTGTAATGATTGTAAATGCTGGGGGCCTCAATACCTACTTCCTTGGCCAGTTCGCGCATTCCAACCGCAGAGTAACCGCGTTCGCGAAAAAGCCTTTGGGCGGTGAGCCTAATATTTTGCCTGGTACTAATAGTTGCTGTTGCCATAAACTAACGAGTGGTAGCAAAGCTACAATTTGCTTTTGAAACGAACAAGTGTTAGTTTTGAGAAAGTATAATTTTGCAAGCATTATACCTCTTGGCACAAAAAGCAACTATCCACAATCTTGTTCAGATCGGATAAAAATCTTTTGATTTCTTCTCCCAGACTAGTAAACCTTAACCCTGCAGGTGAAGTGGCTTAATAGATTTACCTTCTCCTTGGTTCCCTTATCCGATATAACGTTGCTTGGTTTGTCGGCGTATGGTTTTATAACGGCTTTTACATAATCTGCCTTTACCGCGTAATTGACATTCTGGGGAATTGAGTTGCCGAATTTTGCTGTATAAAAAGGATTTAATGTGCTGGTGGTAATACCTACCACGTCTCCCTTTTCGTTAAACAGCGGCCCACCGCTATTGCCAGGCTGAATAGGTACGGATATCTGCAACATGGTTACATCGTTTTCAATACCCGACATTGAATTTATTTCGCCGCTGGTGTATTTATAATCGGTGCCCATTAGCTCGGGCTGGGGGTAGCCTATGGTAAATACTTTTTCGCCTACCGAATAATCATCGCTAATAGTGTAAGGCAGTTTATCAAAACCTTTAAAGGCGTTGTCATCTATTTTAAGAATAGCTACATCGTTGGTTTTATCGGCGGTTACAAAAGTTGCATTGTAAACATGTAAGGCGGTATCTTCCTTAAAATATAATTCAATACGCGATGCGCCCTGCACTACGTGAAAATTGGTAACCACATATCCTTTATCTGAAATTACAAAAGCCGTTCCACCCTTTACAGCCGAACCATCGGTTGGTTTATCTTTAGAAAAAGTACCCATGCCATCAAACTTATTGGGGCCGGCAGCCAGCAACTTGCTGTTAAGCATTTTCGAATCTGCAGTTATAGAATCCGTCAGTTCCTTCAGGGCCTCATTTAATGCCCTGATATTAGATACACGGTTTACCTCTTTTGTTTTATAATCTCCATAGCCCCCGGTTGCCGCTTTACCTTTCGCATCAATACTATACTCTTTAACCAGGTTTTTATTGGCGTCGTAAACCTCGGCAGTAACTGTTAAATGCACTTTTAAGTAATAGAAGGGGGCGCCAAATAACTGACCTATACCCAAAAACAAGCCCGTTAACATAGGCCCCGCAATGCCGGAAGCTTCCTTATACTCCTCAATTTTTATGCGAAAAAATCCATAAGGTTTATCGCCTTCGGTGGCCACCCCTTTTGCAAAATCGTTCAGCGTGGCCATATCATCCTTTACCAAATCCTTGCGTGTAATACTATGCATGGTGCCTTCGGCTCCGTTACGGATGTATAGAATGTTAGTAGTGTAAGCCTTTTGTATGTCTTCCTGGTCTATCGCAAACTTAATGGGCTGCTGCAGCACTTTAGCCTGGCCGGTGTAGTTTACTTTAAAGTTGTTGTAATCGTAGGTTTTGCAGCTGGATAAAAACAATATGGCTACAAAAACAACAGAAATAAAATGTATAAATCTTTTCATGAAATAATTTTGCGCAAACTTAATAAAGGTTTTGAGGGATTTAAATGAGCCTTGCAAAACCTTTCCATTTACTTCTATATTACAATTCCAGCGGGTCTTCCCGCGTGGGTGAAGGCCCCGCGATTGTCCTAAGAGCGACTAATGTATTGCGCCTTATATTATGGGTTTGTTTTATTTGACATTTGAATAGAAATACAAAATTCCGAAAGGGCTGGCATTGCAAATGCCGATGCAATCGTATCCTCGTTCGCTAATGCTCAGGCCAACACAACAGACGAGATTGAAAATAGTCTGCAACGCGAAGAACGCAGGGTCTCCAACGCCAAAATGCCGCGCATGAAGACCCCGCTTGGACGGAAGCCAAACGCCATATATGAAGACCCCACTTAGACGGAAAGCGGCTAATGTATTTCTATCTTTCGCGTAATACTTTCCTGCGCACCAGATAAATAATTAGCGCAAAATATGGAAAGACAAACAGGGAAAGCAGCCAAAAGAATTTATTACGTATATTGTTATTGTAAACATCCAAGACAATTGCTATCCACACTAAAAAGAAAAAAAACAGGCCTAATAGGATAATTGTCTCAGCAAGCGGCAAATGGATAATTTTTAATACAACTCCTGCCATTATGAGCAAAAAACTTGCACCAATAAATGCCCAAATGATTCTAAGACTAATTCTAAAGTCATTGCTCTCCATAGATATATTTAGTTATAGAAATTATCAGAAACGCCCTTTAACAACAACGGAATATTTATTTGATAAGCTAGGTGACAAACTTAACCGTCTCCCTCCTTGTTGATAAGGCACCGGAAAGGCAAGACCACAAGCAATAGCACAGGCTACTGCACAGAAATACCAAAAGGCGGCTTCAGCAATTGTACCAGCCATATCACTGCCTAAATCATCCCACGCACATTTAAAACAATCCTTAAAACTGAGTCCCTGTTGGGGGCATGGAGCAGCTCCAGGGGGTCTTGAGTTAACTAATGGAAGTAATAAACTTTCATAGCCTCCTCCAACACTCCATGAGACTTTTAGATTTCGTCCTAAAACTTCAGTTAGAATAGAAAAATACTGAAAGGTATTCTTATTTAATATTACTATTAAATGTTGTGGGAATTCTACACTATTTTTATTTTGAAAAGTTAAATCATATGCTAAACTGATGTTGCTACTTGGAACGTATTTTCCTATTCCCATCAAATTCGGCCTCAGCGCTTTATTTATCATTCTTAAGGCATCAAAGTAATTCTTCGAACGCATAAATTTAGACAGATAATAATCACTAGCTGAACTGTGTTGCATCGGTCCCAAAGCACTAAGTTTAGCATTAATCACGTCGTTAGCGCCTTTCGCTTCTACTGGAGAATGAAAGTGAAACCCTGAAGATAAGAGGTTGGAGCCAGAGCAATCGCACATAGTAAAACAAATTAAGTAATTTAAATGAAAACTGCTTTTGACGTATAATCCAATATTCTGTAGTAGATTCTTAATAGCTATTTAACCCCAGCCTCCTAGGTCATTGAAATACAACCTGCCCAAAAGTCTCCAAAACATTTGACCTTCTACCGCAATTAAGAAACAATGCATTTATCCTTTATTCTTTGAACGAGCCTGTTATTTTAAATTTCCCATTGTATTATTTTTCAATAAAAAAATATATTCATAATTTTTCTCCAATTCAGGTGCTTGAATCCAGGTAGTACTAAGGGGACGTTGTAATCAACCACATATTAGGGATGGTCTCTGTGCCCATTTGTAAACAACTTTGCCGGCAGTAACACCCAAAGCTCCGGTGACTCCAGCCCAAAATCCCACTCCCTGCTTTGGACAATAATACTATCTACATTTTGGATGTTTACATATTGAACTTGCGAGAAGCCTGAAAATGCACCTACAAAGGAAGCCGCAACCCAGTTAGGAATATTAGCATAATTTATTGCCGCATTAGAACTAATATAAGAAGCCCAGTTACCCGGCATGGTTACAATGCCATTCCAATAAGCAACGCTTGCCGTTGCTAATTCCAAGGCTAAATACACGGAAATTTTAGAGTTATCGCTGATGCATGAAGTTGTTACATCTTCCAATGCCAGATCAAAAAGATTAGCTAAGCTTTCAATGGAACTTTCTTTTATTCCATTGTTAATTGAATAAACGAGGTCCAGTTGCTGGGAATCAAAATTCAGGTTTTGCCCTATTTGCTTATTGATATACTGGTTAGCACTATTAGGAATTACCGTTTTTACAATGTCCAACGCATCGGCACCCGGTGGGGGTGTTAATGTGCCGTAATAAGCAAGGACGGTGTCATTTAAATCCGCTAAGGTTGCGGGCACAGGAAGATTTGCCGCTATATAATCTAAGCCATTAGTAAAAATAGGCCCAGCGCCTTCGTATGGGTTAAAACTTACAACTGCTGCCATAGATTAAAATTTAGATGATGAATAATGTTAAGCTAATGTACGGCGCTGTATTATTAAGCACAACCGTAGAACTACGGGATTTTGAGGAGTTTTAAAAAGGCCGTATTTCTACGGTTAAACCCAAAATTTGCAGTCAATCTAGCTTTTTATTCTAGTAGCGATTAAGTGTTTGTAAGGTTTTCGGCTATTTCCACCTAAAGCTTCTCAAATGCAAACCGAAGCAGCGCCGTAGCATTATGCACATTGGCCTTTTGCATCATTTGCTGCCTGTGATCCTCAATAGTGCGGGTACTTAAAAACATTTTAAGTCCAATCTTTTTGCTGGTTAATCCTTCTTTCAAATAGTGCAATATTTCCAATTCCTGCGTTGAGAAAATTGTGGTTCCAGACAAATTTTGCTTCGGTAATTTCAGGCTTATGGGTTGCGGCATATAGGAGCCGTTAAGGTGCACTGATTGAATTGCCAGTAAAATTTCTTCCGGCTCGGCACTTTTAGATAAAAAACCATTTGCGCCTTCTTCAATAGCCCGTATAATGCGCTCTTCCTCATCGTACATTGAAATGATGAGCGTTTTTACTTTTGATTTTTGTGCTTTTAATTGTTTTAAAAGTTGATAGCCATTTAGCAGGGGCATTTCAATATCAAGGAGAATTAAATCGGGTTGGATGGCGTTCGCCATTTCTAATGCTTGCTTTCCGTTGCAAGCCTCGCCTACAACATTAATATTTTGAGAGTCCTCTAATATTGCAATTAGTCCTTTTCTGAATACTGGGTGGTCATCAGCAACTATAACTTTAATCGGAGAGGAGGGGGGGGGGGAGGGCAGGACATATATCCATATTTTAAAGATGAAAAATGAAAATAAATAAATGTTTAGAATTAAGTGTCATAGGGTGGTAAAGAATTTGTTAAAGGGCGGCCTCTAAATCTCCCCGGAGGGGAGACTTGAAAACATAGAAAAAGTCATTAAACCAGGCGTATGCTGAAATAAAGGTATTTCTACTTTTTAAAATAGCCTTTTAAGTAATTGATAATCAAACGGTATTTTCTATTTGTATCTATTAATAGAAATAGGCGACCCGGCCCCTAAATCCCCCAAAGGGAGGCATGAAAAGATAACCTTTACTCCGTTACCTGCTCAGAATAATCCTGGTATCCCTGCCAATAGCCTGCCTTATAAGGGTAGCGTTCAAGGTACAGCTTTTTTACCTTTTCAAAAAGCATTTGGCGCAGTTCGGCCGTATTGCGGTTTTGAGTGGCGGAAATGAAAATACAGTTGTCATGTGTTTTGCTCATCCAGCTTTCCTGCAGTTCGCTTAGTATATTCCGCTTTACTTCATCGGGGGTATGTTCATCAAATTGCTTTTGCTCGTACATATCCATTTTGTTGAAGATAACCACTACCGGTTTGTCTTCGCAGTGCAGTTCTTTTAAAATTTCGGTCACTACTTTCATCTGGTCTTCAAAAGCGGGATGGCTTATATCCACCACATGTAAAAGTATGTCGGCCTCCATTGCTTCGTCCAAAGTGGATTTGAAACTTTCAATTAAATGGTGCGGCAATTTGCGGATAAACCCAACGGTATCACTCAGCAAAAACGGAACGGCGTTAAAGGTTACCTTTCGCACTGTTGTATCAACGGTTGCAAACAGCTTGTTTTCGGCAAACACATTTTCTTTTGCCAACAGGTTCATTAGCGTTGATTTGCCTACGTTGGTGTAGCCAACTAAAGCCACCCGTATCATCTCTCCGCGGTTCTTACGGCGGGTTTCGTTTTGTTTGTCAATCTCCTTCAATTTTTCCTTTAGCGAAGAGATCTTTTTAAGGGCCATCCGGCGGTCAGTTTCAATTTCTTTTTCACCTGCGCCACCGCGGGTTCCTGTTCCTCCACGCTGCCTTTCAAGGTGACTCCACATACCTTTTAAACGCGGCAACATGTATTGCAACTGTGCCAGTTCAACCTGTGTTTTTGCCTGTACGGTTCTTGCACGGTGGGCAAAAATATCCAGTATCAACATACTGCGGTCAAGCACTTTTTTCTTTACAATTTCTTCAATGTTACGTTGCTGCGATGGCGATATTTCGTCGTCAATAATTACCAGGTCAACACCCTTCGCTTCTACGTAAGCTTTTATCTCCTCTATCTTGCCTTTTCCCAAATAGGATTTCGAATCCGGGTGAGCCAGTTTTTGTACAAAGCGCTTTACCGTGTGTACTCCGTCGGTCATAGCTAAAAATTCCAGCTCGTCCAGGTATTCGGTGGTCTGTTCTTCTGATTGGTCTTTTGATATAAGGCCCACCAACACAGCGGTTTCCTGCTTAAAATTAACATTGTCAATAAGTGCATTTTTCTTCTCTGCCATACCACAAAAGTAAAAATCCTTAAACGCCAAGGCGAAATGCATTTTCTAAAGGTGCCGGCATATTTGCTACTAACCAAAGAAATAAGGGATCTTTTCAAAACTTTGGTTATTCCTTTAAATACCCTATATTTGCAGCAGATTTAATGAGAGAGAGGGGACGAAAGTCCCCTCTCTTGTTTTCTAAACGTACCGTTTCCCCTAATTTAGTGGGGGATTTTAAGGAGGAAGAAATGGATTTCGGGATAGTTAAAGACAAAATTGAAGAGTGGTTAACGCCGCTGCTGGAAGAGAAGAATCTTTTCCTGGTGGATGTTAAGTTTTCGATGGGCAGAAAGCTTGAAGTGTATGTAGATAGCGATGAAGGGATACACATTGACGACTGCGCTACCATTTCGCGCTTTCTTGAAAAACATTTGGACGGAAGCGGTATTGTGCCCGACAATTATATTCTTGAAGTGTCGAGCCCCGGTATGGACAACCCATTAAGGATACCAAGGCAGTACAAAAGAAGAATTGGCAGAATACTGGAAGTGGTTAAGAACGACGGAACAAATATAGAAGCGCAGTTAGTAGAAGTTGGCCCCGAAAATATATTGCTGAGGGAAGTAAAGCCTGAGGTAAAAAAGAAAAAGAAACCGGCTGAAGAACAACCAGCCAAAGAGTTTGTAGTAAGATACGATGAGATTAAAAAAGCAGTATTGCAATTCAAATTTTAAATAAAGAAATAAGCGGTTAATACAGAAATACCAACTCTGAATTTCGCTGATTGTTGCAGGTTTTTTTGTATTAAATCTGTGAATCTGTGGCTTGTATTTATTTTTTAAAAGGGAATTATTATTGACCTAAAACCATAAATCTTCAAAACAAAAAATTCAAAATCATGAACAGCTTAGATCTGATTGACTCGTTTAGCGAGTTCAAACAAATGAAAAATATCGACCGCCCTACTATGATGAAGGTGCTGGAAGACGTTTTTCGTACCCTGCTTCGCAAAAAGTATGGTGACGCGGATAATTTTGACATTATCGTAAACACCGACAAGGGTGACCTTGAAATCTGGCACAGACGGGAAATTGTGGCTGACGAGGCCGTTGAAAACCCTATTACCCAGATTGGAATTACCGAAGCAAAAAGTCTGGAAGCCGATTTTGAAGTAGGCGAAGAAACTTATGAGAAGATAGAACTTGAAAGCTTTGGCCGCAGGGCTATACTCGCTGCCCGCCAAACACTGGCATCGCGTGTAGGCGATCTTGAGAAAGACGAAGTTTTCAAAAAATATAAAGACAGGATAGGCGAAATTATTTCGGCTGAAGTTTACCAGGTTTGGAAAAAAGAGATCCTGTTGCTTGACGAAGAAGGAAACGAATTGTTGTTGCCTAAGTCGGAGCAGATCAAAACCGATTTCTTTAAAAAGGGCGAAACAGTTCGCGCAGTGGTAAGAAAGGTAGAGTTAAGAAACGGTACCCCGTTCATCATTTTGTCAAGGACCGACAATGCGTTCCTGGCAAAACTGTTAGAGCAGGAAGTACCTGAAATTTTCGACGGACTTATCGTTGTAAAGAACATCGTTCGCGAGCCGGGCGAAAAAGCGAAAGTTGTAGTTGAATCTTTCGACGACAGGATTGACCCCGTGGGTGCCTGTGTTGGGGTAAAAGGTTCACGTATCCATGGTATCGTTCGCGAATTAAAGAACGAGAACATTGATATCATCAACCATACCAACAACCTTTCGCTAATGGTGCAACGTGCTTTGGCACCTGCAAAAATCACCTCTATTGATATTGACCAGGAAAATAAACGGATTTCTGTTTACCTTAAGCCAGACCAGGTGTCGTTAGCCATTGGTAAACGCGGGGTTAACATAAAACTGGCAAGCCGTTTGGTGGCCTTTGAAATAGATGTGTACCGCGAAAATGAGGAAGGCAGCGAAGAGGAGTACGATATCGATCTTGATGAATTTTCAGATGAGATTGATGGCTGGATGATAGACGAATTGAAGAAGATTGGTTGCGATACAGCGAGAAGCGTTTTAGCGCTTAACGATGAGGAGTTGGTACGTAGAACAGACCTTGAAGAGGAAACGATCAAAGAGATCCGTAAGATCCTTCAAAGCGAGTTCCAGGATGAAGAGAAATCTAAGTCTTGAAATGAAAACGGTTAAACAAAACAAGTGATAGGTATTGGTGATATGTAAAGCCAATACTTATCACCTATATACTTTCATTAAAAACAAATTATGGCAGAAGCACCTAGTATGCGATTGGCGAAAGCCGCAACCACTTACAACGTGAGCATGGAACACTTGCTCGAAAAGTTGAAGCAAAGCGGCGTTGAAATTGAAAATAAACCTACCACCAAACTAACCGCTGATATGATTGCGGTGTTGGATAAGGCTTTTGGTAGCGATAAGGCGATTAAAGAGCAAGCCGACAATACAAAAATTGAGAAGGCGAAGAAGGAAAGTTTGGAAATGCCTGAAGACAACATTACCACGCATAAAAAGAAAGAAGAAGAAAAGGAAGTACTGGTAAAAACAAACCTGGCACCTAAAGAAAAAGAAAAAGAAAAGGAAAAAGAAGAAGAAACAATAAGTGCCGATAAGGTGACTTTAGAAGGCCCTAAACTAATAGGAACCGTTGATCTTGATAAGCCTAAAAAAGAAAAGAAAAAAGTTGAAGAGCCGGTACCTGAAGTAATAACACCAGAGGTAGTTGTTCCACCGGTTGTAATTGTTGAAGACAAAGGCAAAAAGAAAAAGTCTGAACCCGAGCCGGAGATTATTCAAAAAATTGAAACAAAGTACCAAACGCTTGAAGGACCCAAAGAAGTAGGCCGTATTGACTTAAAGCAGTTTGAAGAAAAACCGAAGAAAAAAGAAGAGCCTAAAGACGCCAGCAAAGACCCTAATGCAGAAGCTAAAAAACGCACCCGCAAACTGGTTAAGAAAAAGGAACGTCCTCCTTTGGCCGGCGACCAGTATTACGATAAGAAAGTCGAGAATTTTCAGCGTAAGCGCGAGATCACTAAAAAACCGGATGTTCCTGCACAACCTGCAGAAATAACCGAAAAGGAAATTGAAGATAAGATCAGGGCAACCATGGCCAAAATACAGGCCCAAACTGCCAAGAGTGATCGTTCTAAATTCAGAAGAGGAAAGCGCGAAGCCGTTCAGGAAAAAATGGCCGCCGACCAGGAAAACCAGGAGAACAGCAAATTGCAGGTAGCCGAGTTTACATCGGTAGCAGAACTTGCCAGCCTCATGAACATTGCACCGGTGCAGGTTATACAAACTTGTATGAGTCTCGGTGTAATTGTTTCCATCAACCAGCGTCTGGATGCCACCATCATTGAATTAGTAGCCGCAGAAAATCATTTTGAAATTGAGTTCATCTCCGCAGCCGATCAAACCGCATTTAAAGAGGACGAACCTGATAAAAATGAAATTTTAACCACGCGGGCACCTATCGTAACGATCATGGGCCACGTAGATCACGGTAAAACTTCCTTGCTGGATTATATCCGTAAAACCAACGTTGCCGGAAAAGAAGCCGGTGGTATAACGCAGCACATTGGTGCTTACGAAGTAAATACCAGCAGCGGTAAAAAGATCACCTTTTTGGATACACCGGGTCACGAGGCGTTTACCGCCATGCGGGCACGGGGTGCTAAGGTTACCGACATTGCTGTAATTGTAATTGCTGCGGATGATGCGGTAATGCCTCAAACAAAAGAAGCCATCAACCACGCACAAAGTGCTGGTGTGCCAATGATATTTGCCTTCAACAAAATTGATAAGGACGGCGCTAACGCCGATAACATCCGCCAGCAACTGGCCAGTATGAATTTGCTGGTTGAAGAATGGGGAGGGCCTTACCAAAGCCAGGAAATTTCTGCCAAAAAAGGATTGAACATTGATCTGTTACTCGATAAAATTCTGATCCAATCGGAATTATTGGAGTTAAAAGCAAATCCTGAGAGACTTGCTTCGGGTTCGGTAATTGAGGCTACGCTTGATAAAGGCCGCGGATATACAACCACCCTGCTGGTTCAAAATGGCACTTTAAATCTGGGTGATATTATTGTGGCCGGTCCTTACTATGGCCGCGTAAAGGCCATGTTCGATTACAAAGGCGAAAAAGTAAAAGGCATCGGCCCATCGGGACCCGTACAGGTGTTGGGCTTAAGCGGTGCACCACAGGCCGGTGAAAAGTTTAAAGTATTTGCAAACGAATCGGATGCAAAAGAACTGGCTACCAAACGCGCACAAATTGAACGCGAAACAGGTATCCGTACCAAGAAACACATTACACTGGATGAGATCGGTCGTCGTTTGGCCTTGGGTAATTTTAAAGAACTTAACCTCATCCTTAAAGGTGACGTGGATGGTTCTGTGGAAGCCCTTGCGGATTCATTGCTCAAACTATCAACCGAAGAAATTGCGATACGTATTATTCACAAGGGGGTAGGAGCTATCTCCGAATCTGATGTATTGCTGGCAACAGCTTCCGATGCTATCGTTATCGGCTTTAACGTTCGTCCTTCATCTAACGCGAAGAAGATCGCAGATACAGAAGGTGTGGATATACGTTTATACTCTATTATCTACAACGCCATTGAAGAGATCAAGAGCGCGATGGAAGGGTTATTGGAGCCTAAGATCGAAGAAAAAGTGATCGGTAACCTGGATGTGCGCAATGCCATACATGTTAGCAAGGTGGGTACCATCGCCGGTTGCTTCGTTCGCGATGGGCGGGTACTTAGCAGATCAAAAGTTCGTATCATCCGCGATGGAATTGTTATCCATACCGGAACAGTGGCGGGCTTAAAGCGTTTTAAAGACGACGCCAAGGAAGTGGTAAGCGGCTTAGAGTGCGGTGTGATGATAAAAGACTACCAGGATATTAAAGAAGGTGATGTTGTGGAAGTGTTTGAAACTACAGAAGTTCAAAGAAAACTGTAGTAATTTGGCACAAGACATCAGACTTTAGACAATAGACGAATACAAAAATGCCGGCTGAAATTCAGCCGGCATTTTTTTTTGCATAATCTTGGGAAATGGTTGAAACCATTTTTATGGGGCCACTCATATAGCCCACGGTTTAAACCGTGGGCTATGGAAAACAAATGAATCAAAACCGTTTTAACGGTTTCTTAATTTGGTTTGCACTGGCCTAAAACCTATCTTCATAGCAATAATAAATGAGCTCAACTGATAAAATAACCGAAGTCGTTGGCATCGTCATCGCATCCGTATTTATTACGGGTTTAGCGCTGGAGTTTCTTCTTGCCCGGTTACTGAAGAAAAACTACTTCTCCTCCGAATTTCTCATCATCAATCTCAGCATAGCTTCTCTACAACAATTAACGGATGTATTGAATAAGCTGCTTTTCATTTCGGCTTTTGTTTTTGCGCAGCAGCATTATTCTATTCAAAGGTTATTTGGATGGGGTGATGTGATAACAACAAATCCATTTGCCGGATATCATCTTCACCTATTGGTTTTACTGAATTACATTTTTGTTTTGGTGCTGGCAGATTTTTGCCAGTATTGGTTGCACCGGTTTTCGCACGAGGTAAATATTATGTGGGCAGGGCATATTACCCACCACAGCAACACCGAATATAATTTTGGAGTAGCCCTGCGTCAAAATGCCCTGGAGAATATTTACACCTGGGTGTTTTTTATGCCACTTGCATTTTTTGGTATACCCTGGCAAATGTTTATTGCCGCTTATGCGGTTAGCCTTATCTGGCAATTCATGGTTCATACCCGGTTGGTAAACAAATTGGGGCCGCTCGAATACTTCATGTCCACGCCATCGCATCACCGCGTCCATCACGGAAAAAACCCGCAATACATTGATAAAAATTATGGCGCCTTTTTTATCATTTGGGATAAACTGTTCGGCACTTTTGAACCGGAAGTTGAAGAGGTGGAGTATGGTATTCTTAAACCTTTGCAAAATCAAAATCCTGTGTGGAGTAATGTTCATCACCACCTCCACATAATAAAAACAGCAGCAGGTGCCGGTAGTTGGAGGGATAGACTCAGAGTTATTTTTGGCAGACCTGCTTTTGCTCCTGCGGGATTGAAGCGTAGTCCGGCTCCTTCAGTAGTCGTCAATTTTACCAATCAACCGGAGAAGAAAATTTATGTTTTTATCAATTACGTGCTAACAGCGGCGTTGGCTTTTATGGCTATCAATCACTTTGAAAAAGCTTCAGATATAGTGGGATATATGTTTACTGTAATTGTAGCGGTTAGCTGTTTTTCCATTTTTACAGCCTTGCTGGAAAATAAACGATGGGCTGATTATGCGGAGGTAGGCAGGTTGATCTTAATCGCCGTAATTGGCCTTTGCTTTTCCTTTCAGCAACAGTTATCTCTTTTTGGTATCCTTTCCTTTTCGCTGGCAATTTTATTCCTCCTCGCAACATGGTTCATCGCACAGTGTTATAATCGTTTGAATACTTCCGGGATGTAATTGCCTGCAGCGTTAATTTTAACGCCTGAATTGCGTTCTTATTCGTTAACGGCTTCTACTTCCAACACTTCAGGTACCATGCGTTTCAGTAAACCTTCAATGCCCGATTTTAGCGTGATCACAGACGAAGGACAGCCGCTGCAAGAACCCTGCAGGGCTAACTTTACAACACCATCCTCAAACGAGCGGAACTCAATATGCCCCCCATCCATTTGTATGGCAGGCTTTACGTATTTCTCCAGCAGGTCTTTGATTTTACTTTCCGTGTCGGTAGCTGCTGCGGCAGGATTTTGTTCTTGCAAAATATCCTTAGGCAGTAAAGCATCATCAACCGGTTGCTTACCGCTTTGCAAAAACTGCTTAATAGACTCCTTCAATTCAGGGTTAATTTCAAACCAATCGTATTCGGGCTTTTTGGTGATGGTAACAAAGTTGTTGGCTATAAATACCCCGTTTACAAAAGGGATATCAAACAGGTTGGTAGCCAATGCCGAACCGCCAGCAAGTTCCTTGGTCTTAAAATCAAGTTGAAAATTAGGCAGTATGTGTTTGTTGGTAATAAACTTCATACTCTCCGGATTGGGAGTCATTTCGGTGTATATCTCTATTATGTTAGTAGCGTCCATAGTGTTGATTTTGAGGCTGCAAAGTTAATGGCTTTGCTGGTAAAAACACCCGATTAACCCGAAAGTTTTGGAAGTGCCGGGGCATTTCTATTAATAGAAATAAGTAGAAACGTATGCATTGACAATCAATCGATTATAAAGAGTATTCTAAAAAGTAGAAAAGCCCTGTATGGGCAGGGTTCACCCGATTGCTGTTCGAAACCTTCTGTCGTTTAAGCGATAAAAGGGGATATTCCTGCATTTATAAAGTTGCCACGCCTTTCAAGGCGTGGATA
>JAQBNQ010000518.1 GCA_028288545.1 Bacteroidota bacterium | reverse complement strand
TTTAATTGTTGCGACAGGAAGTAATCGCGTTGCTGCTTGTCAATTTCCTGGCGCACTTTGCCCTGTATCTGGTTTTTCATTTCCAGCATTTGCAACTCCTTGTTCAAATGCTCCAGCACAATGCGGATACGTTCCTTCATATCGGCGATTTCCAGTAAGGACTGTTTATCGCCTATGCTGATGTTGAGGTTAGAAGAAATGAAGTGGGTAAGTGTAACAGGACTGACAATGTTTTTAAGCACGATGGCTGCTTCGCTCGGAATTTGGGGATTCATTTTAATAATGTTGCCCGCCAGTTCCTTAATGCTCATCATGCTGGCTTCAAATTCTTTGTCGTTTGCAGGAATGATATCGTGTAAGATCTCCACCCGCGCTGTAATAAATGGCTCCGATTTAATCAACTCCTTGGTTAAAAATCTGCTTCTTCCTTGTATAATAGCGGTTGTTGAGCCATCAGGCATTTTTATCATTCGCAATATTTGCGCAATGGTGCCTATGCGGAAAATGTCCTTAAATTCAGGTTCTTCGATATTAGCGTCAATTTGACCGACTACTCCAATCAACTTATCGGTTTTATATGCCTCTTTGACTGCCAAAATGCTTTTATCGCGTCCAACGGTAATTGGCAACACTACGCCGGGAAATAAAATTGTATTGCGTAATGGTAATATTGGTAGTATATCGGGAATAGCCAGTTTTTTGCCGTCTGCCCCTTCTTCTTCGGGTAGCATTGGCAAAAAATCCACCTCGTCATCGCTCAGCGGGTCGTTTGCAAAATTCATCATATTCATTTCGTAAAATTAAAATTATAAAATAGAGAAACCTGAAAGGTCAATAGTTGTGCCAATAGTTATTATGGCAGGTTAAAGAGCAATCCATAAAAAGGGAAGCTTTGGTTCAAAGTTAAATCAATTACTACGTTTTGGTTTGAACGATGCTTTGAAATGCGAATAGAACTGATACAATTTTAAGGAGGAATGAGAAATGAAACAATTTCATTTAAGTTAGCGGATTGACAGACAACTTTACAAATGACCCGGAAAAATGCAGGTAGAAACAAAATAAATCAGGTTGGAATGTGTTTGATTCAATAATTAACCGTGGAATGGGTCGTTTAAAAAGATATTTTAGTGAAAATGGGATTTTCTTACTAGTTCCTTTATTGTGCTGGTTTTTTTATTCAGGCGAACTGACGATTGGTTATAGTCGCCTGGATTTGGGCGAACATATTAGCTATTTTAAGAATCTGGCTGATGCCTTTCTTCATGGTCGCCTGTACGTTAGCGATTACGGTACCGGTGGTGACCTGGTTTTCTTTCATAATAAAGTATATCTCTATTGGCCTCCTGTACCGGCTTTGGTCTATTTACCTCTTGTGGCGGTTTTTGGAACTCATTTGCCCGATGCCCTTATATGCACTTTGTTCGGTGCCCTAAATGTGTACATGGTAATGCGGGTAGTCCAGGTAATGGCTTCAGATTTTTATATTCCTTTTGGCAAACCTGAACTTGTTTTGTTGGGATTATTTTGGGGCCTTGGCACGGTTCATTTTTATATGTCAATGGATGGAACAGTCTGGTTCATTTCGCAGATAATGGGACAGACTTTTCTATTGGCGGCTATACTTGCATTTTTGAAAACTGAGAAAGTTAAAGATTATATCGTTAGCGGAATTTATTTTGGTCTTGCAGTATATACAAGGAATGACCTGGTTTTTGCTTTTGTTTTTTTTATTTTTCTATATGTGGCTAAAGCAAACCGGAAGGACCATCACGCTTTCTTAAAAAAAGGAACTGCATTTGCTTTTCCGTTTATAATCTTTTCCATCCTTAATCTATGGTATAACTATGCCCGTTTCGGAAATATGTTTGATAATGGAATCAACTACCATCATATGAATCCATATTTTTACCAGGACTTTAGGCAATGGGGCTATTTATCGACTCATTATCTCCCAAGGAATTTTTATGTTGAAGTAATTCATTTTCCTGAATTGATTTTTAAATGGCCTTTTATTGTTGATGACCCACAAGGGTTTGGTTTTTTTTGGGCCTCCCCATTTTTCTTTTTGATAATTCCGGGAATGTTTTTTTACATCTTCAAATCCAAAATATTCAGCGTCGCCGATCTGCTAACTATTACTGGCTCCCTTTTGACTACGGTGATGATAGCTTTTTTAATATTTATGGTAATGGGCACGGGCTGGTGCCAGTTTGCCGCCCGCTATACCCTGGATTTCTACATTTTCCTACTAATCGCCATCCTGTTTTTCTACAAAACATGTTATGGAAACACTCCATTTCGTATAACTAGTGTTGCGCTTATTTTGCTTTCAATAGTGATAAACTATTGCGGAGTGTACTTGCATTTTTACCTGTATTAAATAAAGGAAGAAAAGATTACACCTTGGGTATTCTGCCCCAAATATGGGCCACATCGCGCAGCATCAGGTTATACATGTACTCGCCTTTGTGTTTTAAAAACCGTGTGCCCCGCTTTAGCCAATCGCGTTTGCCCAGGCGAACGAAAATGAGATGGTCTTGTGGTATTACGCCAATGTATTGGCCTTTCATTCCATCGGCGGAGAAGTTATCGATGTTATCTACTTTGCGCAACCACCATAGGTAACCATTGTCGGCAGTTGGTTTGCCGTTTTCGCGGGGAATGTTGTGCGGTGTAAGGCAGGCATTTACGTACGATGTGTCAACGATCTGTTTACCATACCAATTTCCTTTGTGCTCATAGAGCATACCAATGCGGGCAAGGTCGGGGGCGTTGGTATGAAAGCAGCAATAGGATTTTTCGATACCGGTTTTGGGTTGGTCGATGATCCATTCGGCATCATGGCCGGCGCCAATTGGTTTCCAAAGTTTTTCAGAGGCATAGTCGCTCATGCTCATGCCCACCGCATTTTGCAAGGCCAGGGTTAATATTTCGGGGTCGCAATTTTTGTAGCGGAACTCAGTGCCGGGTTCTTTGGCCAAAGTAAAAGAGTTGATGAGTTTACGCACATTATCGCCGTAATATATCTGTGCGGTTTCGCCGGAAGGGTTCAGGTAATCATCCTTAAAGCTAACACCGCTGCTCATGGTTAAAAGGTGCTTAAAGGTTATTTTGTTCAGCCCTTCTTTTTTGTAAGGCTCGTAATAATTGCACACGGGCTCGTCCAGGCTTTTGATTTTTCCTTCTTTAAGAGCTATGCCGGTTAATATACTTACGATGGATTTTGTAACCGAAAAC
>JAQBNQ010000466.1 GCA_028288545.1 Bacteroidota bacterium | reverse complement strand
AATACGTTAGGCTGGGTAACCACCTGCGTTGCAATAGCCGAACATGGACCTTCGGTAACAGTTACCAGGTAAGTGCCGGCAGCAAGGTTGCTAACTGTTTGTGTGGTATCTGTTGTTGACCAGGTATAGTGCGTTGTACCTGAACCGCCGCTAGCTGTTACGCTAACGCTACCGGTATGGTTGCCAAAGCAGTTAACGTTTGTTGCCGACGGTGAGAGCGTCAGTCCACCGGTTGAACTGATGGTAACCGAAACAGAAGCGGTGCAACTGTGCGCATCTGTAACAGTAAGTAAATAAATTCCTGCAGTAAGGTTTGAATCAACATTGCCGTTGCTGCTGCCCTGGTTCCATGAATAAGTATAAGCTGTGGTTCCACCGGTTACACTGGCCACTGCTTTTCCGGGTGTTGAACAACCTGCATTGGTCGGTGTAACAGAAACGTTAAGTGCATTTGGTTGAGTAACCGTTTTTGAAGTTGTAACTGAACAACCTGCGGCATCGGTAATAGTAACCGGAAAAGTGCCTGCAGCTAAATTAGATGCTGTAGCGGTACTTTGGCTATTGCTCCAATGATAAATATAAGTTGGTGTACCGCCCGAAACTGCAACGGTAGCGCTGCCGTTGCTTAAACCATTGCATGTAACATTTGTAACAGAGCCGGCACCCAATACCAACGATGGATTGATAGTTGCAGTAACCGCCGTACCCTGCGAGAGGCAATAACCCGATTTTACCTGCCAGTTGTAGAAGTAATAATAAAACCCCGCACCTGCATTGCTACCGGTTATTGAAACAACACCCGGTAATGTAAACGGAAAATAATTGACAGTGCCGCCATCGTTATTGCGGTATAGGTTGGAAGCTCCGTTAATACCTAACTCGTAACCGGTGCCAACTGGGATATTAAAATTGAGGGTAACAACATTGGTGCCTATTGCCAGGGTAACTGTTGCTGTTTGCAAGGCAGTACCTGCAGAATTGCGAAACTCGATAATACGCGAGCCTGCAGTTTGCGCGTAAACGGTAACACTAACCAGCGTAAATGCAGCGGCCGCATCAAAGGTTAAATAGCGGTCGGTGGAATTGGAGAAAAAACCGCCGGTGGCGCTTAGGGCCGTATTGCTTACAGGCCCTACGGTTACCGCAGCATTAGGGATCGTGTCCTCTACATAATAAGTGGTGGTGTGGCTAAGCGTAGGCGTTATAAATGGATTTGTAATTGAAACTACCGCACCTGTTGAATCCCGCCACGCAACATGATTTGTTGTGCTTGCTGAAAGAGAAAACGTGGAGGCGCCGCAATGAGATGCACCGGTTCCGGCCGGACCTGCCGGCTTATTTACAACTATATACCCGGCTACAATTTTAGGCGTAGAGCCATACGCATTTGTTGCAGTTAATTGAACCGTGTAGGTGCCATTTAAAATATAAAGATGACCGGGGTTTTGAAGTGTGGAAGTATTTCCATCGCCAAAATTCCAAAGCCACGAAGTTGGAAGACCTGTAGAGAGATCGGTAAAATTAACCAGCCCCGTGCAGGTAGTAGTTACATCGGCAATAAAATTTGTAACCGGTGGTACGTGAGGAATAACCGCTGCCGGAATATGTGCAACTACCGTCCCCCATTGACTGCCTGTATTAGTCCATTCGCTAAAGTTCCAGAAAGAGCCATCTGTGGGATCCATGGCGGTGCCGGAGTAATCTCCATAACGGTTTCTGCCACCGCCCAGTGTTTGACTATAATTGGCAAGCCCATGTTTATATACCGTATCGCTCTCCATCGTATTCACTGCGTCAAAGTTGGCATGAAATGAATAAGCCGCTCCTGCAAATGTGCTTGTTGAAGATTCACAATAGCCAAGCAGGGCATCGCCATTTGCATTAACGTTAATACTTGGGTAGAAATAATATTTTGCCCCGGTTGCATCGGCAATACGCCCGTATTGTTGCACTGTTGACGAAACAGGATTTACCTGCCACCAGTCAACGCCACAATGAGTAGGATTGGCAGTTGGTAAAAACACGGTATGGGTAAACCATAAGGAGCCATTAATAAAAACAGCATTGCCGGTACGGGCATCACCACATTCAATAGTGGTTCCACCACTCTGGGCAGCACCAACCGCAAGCCCCTGGTTATCGCCCCAGGTTTGATTTACACCAATATTGCCGCCTGAACTGTAAACAGGTGCTGTGGCAGTGCCTGTAATGGCCGCAATTTTCATGTAACCATTTCCTCCGCTGTTGCCATTGGCGTTACTTACAAGGTACTCGGTATTTTGAGTAGCATCATAGGTTTGGGCGGCCCCAAGGGTAATTCCGTCGTTATCGGTAAAATTGCTAACCGTACCTAAAGTACCTGCGTAAGTATTGGCCCGGTTCATTACATAAATGTGCGGGGTAACATTGTTGCTGCCAAAGTCGCGGGCGGTAATTACCACCCAGTTATTATTGTATCCCATTAAAGGGTAATCTAAAATGCCATTACCGGTTTGCCCGTTGTTGGCCACATTGTACACATACCAGTTACCGGTAGGGTTATTGGTTTGAGACACCGCCAGGAAAACAGCATTTTGGCCACTCGAATTATTTCCACCGCTACATACAATGAACCTGTTATAGGTGGCATCGTAAAGAATGTGCGGGTCAAAAAAGCCTGAGCCCCCGCTTGCGCTAAAGAAATTATCGTACGAAAGTGTACTTAGGTGTGTTCCGGTTTTATTCCAAATATCAAACTGTTCGTTGTTGGTTTCCATTACCCAATTGCCCGAACTGGCTGCTCCGCGGATATCAGGCGGGATAAGCTGAACGTTTTGTAAAGTGCCGTTCCATTGACCCGTTGGCGCAGGCGAACTGCTAAGGGCCTTAGGGCCACCTTCCGGAATAATTGTAACTGGTGCTCCGGCCGGAATTATGGAAGGCTCCACTACAAAATCTTCATCAATATCTTCCAACTGTGTTATGGCCCTGGGAGGTTGAAAGGCAGGATACGAATAGAAGTTTGCCAGCTGCTGAAAGTTGATAACCGCAGGTGGCGCAACCGGTGTTTGTACCGGCATTTGTAATATTTGGTTGGTAGGAACCCCGTTTAAAGATTGACCTTGTGCAATAACAGATGATTGAGCGTCAATATCCAATGTAAAAAATAAAGAGATTAGGAAAGCACCCGTCGCAATCGGGTTGTGGCAAAACTGTTTCATGAAAGGGTATTGTAAAAATAAAAGTAAGAATTTTGGAAAAGAGCCCTTGTTTTTAGCCCTGCGCAGAAAGAGATAGTTAAAAGGCACTAATAAGATACCTTATTACGGATTTACCTTTCAAAATACTTTTTACTTTTAGGCAGAAATATTAAAAGCTTTGAAAACATATCTCAGGATACTGAAGTTAAACCTGCTGTTGATCAGCGGCATTTTTTTATCGCACCATGCACAGGCTCAATTTGTTGTAATACCCGACACTAACTTTGTAGCTATTTTAAAGATATATGGATACGGAGGTTGTTTTGATACCCTCAACCGGCTGGATACTACTTGCCAGAGCATTTTGAATGCGCGGTATATTAACTTTAGTTACCTGCATATCAGCGATTTAACAGGCATTCAATATTTTAAAAACCTGGATTCGCTGCGTTGTAATGCCGATACAACGCTCACTAATATTCCAGCCCTTCCTCCCCATCTTAAAGTATTTGAATGCCGCAATAATTATCTCGATTCACTTCCGCCACTTCCGGATTCCCTGGTACGATTTACCTGCGACTTTAACCATTTGAGTAAGTTGCCGGCATTGCCGCCAACCCTGCATTTTTTATCCTGCCTCAATAATCAACTGATTACACTGCCAAATTTACCCGTTTCATTAAAGGTCCTTTATTGCTCGGGCAATCATCTGCTTACACTGCCCACCACATTACCCGATTCGCTTTTGCTGCTTTCGTGCTACAGCAATTCTTTAAGCAGCATTCCTGCATTGCCAAATGGTCTGCAACAATTATTGTGTTCTCAAAACTTATTGACTGCTTTACCTGCGCTTCCCAATGCACTTGTTTATCTTGATTGTTATTCGAACCAGTTAAGCACTTTGCCAGCCTTGCCTAACGGATTAAATTATTTGGGTTGCAATAAAAATAATCTTAGCAGTCTGCCAGCACTGCCAAACTCATTAACCGGTATTAATTGCGAACACAACCGCCTGGGCAGTTTGCCTGATCTGCCGGATTCACTAAACATTTTGTTTTGCGATAATAATCCTAATCTGCATTGCTTACCCTTGCTAAAAACAATCGGCGATTTGGAATTTTATAGCACCGGTATTCAATGCACACCCAATTACGGAAATGTTGGGGCCAGTAGTCCCGCTTTAAGCGCTTTGCCTTTATGCGAGGTGGGCAATACCTATGGCTGCCTTGTAGTTAGTGGCATTCAGGAAGTAGATAAGCCATGGGTTGCGGTTTATCCTAACCCCGCAAATGATATGGTAACAGTAACGGTTGATGAAAGTTATAAGCAAGGCACTTGCCGCTTGCTGGATATAAACGGAAGAGAAATTTTAAAACAAAAAATAACCGCGCAGCAGTTTCAGGTTGCTATAAATAATTTACCTGCCGGTTTATATCTGATAAATATCAGTGGAACAGGAATGCAATCCTACACGGGCAAACTCGCTGTTAAATAATTCTTTCTGTAACCGATATGGATAGACGAAATCGGGTTATTGCTTAACCAGTTTAATAGTTTGTATTGTTTCCTTGTTGTTAAGTTGAAGCAGGTAAATACCTCCTGGCAGTAAAGGCATTTTCAAAATCGTTGAATTATCGTTAGCCTGGATTTGATGTTGTTCTAACTGCCGACCCTGTAAATCTGTTAAGGTAATTTGATAAGAACTACCTGTTTCAAGACCATTGATTGTAATGTTATCATCAAAGGGGTTAGGGTAAACGTTAATGTCAGTCTTTGCTCCAATTTCATTTATGGCTGACGTGGTTGGATTGTAAAACCATAGTTCCATGCCTGTGCTATCATAATCAGCCGCAAATGCCAGGCCACCATTAAACGGGCATAAAATTGTATTGCCAATTTGCGCGTAGGATTTGGCACCTGCAGGCATTAGTAATGTTGGGCAGGGATTAATTCCGTCAGTACTGAAAAGTTCCTCATAGTTTGCACTATCCGGGGCTGTCATATACAACAGGTTATTGAAAACCGTTAAACTGTACGTATAAAAATTTGTCCGCGTTGCTAAGCAGGTATTTGTTTGTACCAGGGTATCAAGCGCTGTGCCGTCCGTTACGTAAAGGTTATTTGTATATCCGAATCCGCTCGCGTCAGACGCAGAAAAAAATAAGCGGTTATTAAATACCGTAAAATACTGCGGGTTTGATGAGTTGGGGCCGGTGTTAATATCCTTTACAAAACCGGTACCCGAATTGGTGCCATCACTGGAATATAATTCAAACCCTAGTGTGGCGGACTGTCCCGAAAAATATATCTTGTTGTTGTAAACCCCAAAAGCGCCGGTGAAGTAACCCGGAGCTAAACCCAAAGGGCCCGGACAAGCGTCGGCAACCATGGTGGTGCCCAGGGTTGTTCCATCGGTGCTCCATAATTCGCTGCCATGCACCCCGTCATCAGCGTCAAAATACATTTTGTTATTCATAACGGGCATTCCGTTTTTGTCGATAAGGAGGCTACCCGGGTAGGAGCCTGAGAAACCGGGATTAATATCGGCTACTAAACTTGTTCCGGGTCCGGTGGCATCGGTAACCCATAGCTCCTGGCCATGGGCACTATCATAAGCCGAAAAGTAAACCAGGTTATTAAATATGGTGAAGCCGGTGGGCGATGAACTGAATATTCCCGGTCTAACATCAACAGCAAGGATGGTACCCGATGGAGTGCCATCGCTGATCCATATCTCATCGCCATGCGCAAGATCCCTTGCAGAAAACAACAGTACGTTACTGTACACTATAAAACCAGCAGGGAATGAGGACGGCGAACCGGCCATTATATCTAAAACCATATTGGTGCCGGCATTTGTACCATCGCTAACCCACATTTCTGAACCATGAATACTATCACTGGCTTGAAAATATAGTTTAGCCCTATAAACAATCATGTTTTTGATATTTGAAGATCTTTTGCCCGGCCATATGTCTTTTACCATCTGGGTGCCGGCCTTGGTGCCATCGCTAATCCACAACTCCTGTCCGTGCACTCCATCGGCGGCCGTAAAAAATAATTTGCCATTGCACTCTATAAAGTTGGATGGAAAGGAAGATGAATCTATTGGCGTATTAATATCTACCGAAGTAAAGGTTTGAGAGGAAACAAACTTCGGAAGCAGCAATAGCAGTACAATAGCAAAATGCAAATACCGGAAATTCATAGGTAGTATTTTTTGCAAAAGTAAAATTATGCTTCAATTGCATAGAAAATAAAAACTATGCAAAGAGTCGTTGGTGGAAGTCAGGCTTTCCTAATAGAAAACCAGCTTCTCTGTTTTCAAAATTCCCTTGTTGTCCTTATCCGCAAACTGCAACAGATAAACACCGGGGCTAAGATTGTTGCGCTGCAAGGCCAGGCCCGACCCCGCTGAAAGTAAATGCAGTTGCATAATCTGTCCTTGCACATTTAACAATGACAACGAAAGTTGTTTTGGATAATCGGAGGTGATATATACCAGGTCGTTAGCAGGGTTGGGGAAAATGGAAACTGCTAAAACAGGCTCCGGTTCGCTAATGCCCGCAATGGTGGTTGAATCGCAAACAATATTGGGATATAGAAAATCGCGTATCAGCCTTTCGGTAGAGTCCATGTATTTTATCACATTCAGAATTGCCTGGATGCTGCTATCGTGTGGTATAATAAAAGGAACGTGGCCCGCGCCTTCAAAAATATAAAGGTTATTGTTGAGGGTAATATGCGAGAGGCGCGTTTTAATATCGCAGCCGCCAAACAAACTTGACCGGGGGTTAATAACAGCATAGGCGCTATCCCATGTGCAGGCAACCAGGTGGTCGTCTGTGCCGTGTTCGCCAACCAATATCGGGTCGCCGGGCATTATCCAAACAGTATCGGCAATGGCACCGCTCAGGTCAATACAGCCTTTTACTTTTGTTGAATAACCGGGGTTGCCGCTATTGCCATCCAAGCCACCTAAAGCAATTATATCCGGAATGGCGAATGATGGTGCCGGCTTGGATAAAGTATCCTGTTTTAAATAAGCGTAGTTGAGCCCAATAAAAGCACCAGCCGAAACGCCACCAATAAATATCTGGTTAGTATCAATGCGAAACTGGTTGGTGGTTTGCGCATCCATGTAAAAATACCTGACGGCCGCTTTCATATCCTGTACACCGCGAATGAGGGCTTTAAATTCGTTATCGGGGGTATCGCCAAGGCTATCCATGCCAAGGCGGTAATCGATGGAGGCACATACATAACCGCGTTGCGCAAAGTAAGTGCAAAGGGTAATCAGGTCAGGGCTTTGGCGAACACCGGAGGTAAAGCTACCACCAAATGCAAATATCATTAAGGGGCGATGCGCAAAATTATCGCCGGTGGGCTGGTAAACATCCACCTTCATATCTATATAGCTGCTGTCCCATTCCATAGCACGGCCATAAGTAACAGTGGAGGTGCCGGAAGAAAAGATGCTGTTGTAATACCTGCCATTACTGCATTGAGCCTGTAACTGCGAATAAATTGACGAGAAGAGGGTAATACAAAATAGGAAGTACAGTTTTTTCATGATACTCAGTTTTGTAAAATGAAAATTAATAAAAATAAATCCGAATCAGCAAATAACCTCTTTCGCTCTCCCATAGGCATTACCGAACAGGGGAAATGACACAGAGACACGGAGAATAATACAGAGATTAAATGTATTAACTGCTGGCCAGGTAATTTTTGCAGTTAAACTCCGTAGGAGTTCGCTGTTTATAGCAAATGAGTAAAATTTGATTCCCGCGCTCCAGCCAGGAGCCGCCCGTGTATTGCGACTATGGGCGGCTCCTGAACGGAGCGCGGTTTTTGCCTTTTGTTATTTTTCCTATAAACAGATGGCTCCTACCGGAGCATTTTTCTATAAAAAATATTTTAACCGGGCTGTCCTGATTTGCCTGGGCCGTTCGTCACTAAGGCGTAATAAGTATTGAAAAACATTTTTAAACCATTAAATCAAATTTTATGATGACAACACAGCAGGTTGCAAACCGCTTAGTGGAACTTTGCAGACAAGGAAAAATTGGCCAGGCACAGGAAGAACTTTATGCCGATAGCATTGAAAGCGTGGAGCCTGATTACTCCCCGTCAAAAAGTGCTAAGGGTAAAAAGGCCGTTGGCGAAAAAGGCCAGGAATTTGCAGCTATGATTGAGGAACGTCACGGAGGTTCGTTTTCGGACCCTATAGTTGGAGGCCGTTATTTTAGCGCTGCCATGATGCTGGATGCTACTTTTAAAGGCAAGGGGCGCATGACACTTGACGAAGTTTGCGTGTACGAAGTAAAGGACGGAAAGATCGTACGCGAGCAGTTTTACTTTTAAGAATTCGGAATTCGGAATGAGTGCGAAAATGCAGTTCACGCAAAGGTGCGCGAAGGTTTACGCAGAGGGCCGCAAAGTGATGCTTTGCGGTTCTAGCACTTTTTGCTTTGCGAAAACGTGTGGCCAGACTTTTGACTGTTTGGGGTTGAACTTTCATTTTGCTTATCCGATTTTTTCCATCGTATAGCTTTTAGCCTTTAAGGGATGTTTTTTCCTGCAAGAAAATGCCTCGGCCTTGGTGCCAGGAGAAAATACTTTAATTTTATAACGGAAACCCCTGGAAGGTTCACATTCCCAACCCGGAATATACCGGAGGGGGTTTCTTTTTTTTAGTGTGCAAACCTGCAATCCACAGATAGTTGCAGTTGCCACGCCCTTTAGGGCGTGGGTAAAAAACAATAAATTATTAAGGGCTTTAGCCCTTGTACGCTGGACCTAATCTAAAGGGCTGAAGCCCTGCCATTGATTATATCATTATCCACGCCTTGAAAGGCGTGGCAACTTTACAAATGCAGTCTTAGCTTTAATCTTGTGTTCAACAAAAAAGCTTCGAAGGCTTTCGCCTCCGAAGCTTTTTTAAAACAATTAAATACAACTAAATTCCACTTGTGCCGCTCAATCCGGCACTTCCGTCACCGGCAGGGCCGTTGTCGGGTCCTGTTTCATCCTCCTCATCTTCGTTCTCATCCTCAACTTCTTCTTCTTCATCTTTTTCCTTTTCCATTTTGTTGCCGGTATCCAGATCAACTATTTTTTTCCTCTTGTCCTTGTCGTCCGAACCGTTCGTAATTGGTTCTTTTTCGCTTGATTTTTTCATGATTTCCTGGTTTTAGAATAAAAAAAGAATGACGCATTGCCTGTTGCCTAATGCTGCTAAAAAGGTTGCAAAACCTTTGCCGCAAATACCAAATGCGGCGTGGTCTGAAAATCAATAAAATAGGGAAATTATGAACTGCGGCGCTTTGAGTATGAGGGGAAATAATTCCTCTGGGATTGTATATTAATACCCTTTGAGTGCAAACAACCCTAATTCTGATTTTCGTTATATTGCAAAAAAATTAAAATGGAAATGAGGCTTATTTGTTGTTTGAGTGTATTTGTACTTACTTTTAATGTGACGGTTTATGGGCAAACATCTCAAATTGCCAATCCGGATAAAGCCACCTTCGTTAATAAGGATTTGCGCAGGTCGGCGGTGTTTCTTCAAAACAAACAACTGGTTAACGACTTTAACCGACAAGAAGTAACTTACTTTACTCATCACGATAACATTAATGCTTTTTTCACCGGTAGCAGTGTTATATATCGGATTAACCAGGTTGATGAAAAGGAAATGGTCCAAAGGCAGATTGAAGAGAAAGAAACACCTGCCGAGAAAGAAAAAGGCATCGCGGTAAAAGCTACATCCTTTTCTATGGAATGGGTAGGCGCCAATCCAAACCCGGTTATAGAGCCTGGCGAAAAGGAACAGGGATATTTTGTGTATTTAAAAAATGAGGGCTCCTCTTTAAAGTCGGTATCAACGGACGGATATAAAACTATTACATACAAGGAACTTTATCCCGGCGTGGATGTGGTTTATAGCTTTCCGGAAAAAGGCGGGATGGAATACAACCTGCTTGTTGCCCCAGGGGCAGACCTTAGTAAGGTTAAAATGGCATGGTCAGCAAATAGTGAGTTGAAGAAAGATGAAGAAGGTAACCTGATAGTTCATACAAGTTGCGGGGACATTATAGAACATGCGCCGGTCTCTTTTTCAACAGGTAAAGTGGTGCCCTCCGGATTTAATATTACGGGAAACATCGTTCAGTTTAAATTTCCCACCGGCTATAATTCCAACGCAACGCTCATCATTGATCCTTGGGTAACAGCTATTACTACAATGCCTACGGCAAACGTGGGGCTTGGGGTTGACTACGATTTTGCCGGAGATCTTTTCGTTTACGGAGTGGGGCAAGTAGATATTTATGATATGACAACGTTCGGTCATATTTCAAAATATAGCCCTGCCGGAGTTGTGCAATGGACATTTAACGGGCAAATTGCCAATCCTTCATGGACTACTGGCGATGTATCTGACAACGTAAATTATCCCAGTGGCATGATAGTTGACAAATTGAGTGGCAAGGTATATACCGGGCAAGGTTATTATGCGACCGGCGCTACGGTTGTCCGGTTAGATACCAGCGGGCAATATGATCATTTTATTTCAGATGTGGACGCCGATTTTCAGGAGACCTGGGGTTTTGTATACCGATGCCCGGATGCTTCAGTTGTAGCCCTTGGAGGAGGGACTACCAGCAACATTAACATGGCAAAGATTAACACAACTACGGCTGCTGTGGCAACATCAAATATTACCGGAATAAGCAGCAGTGGTGCCAACTTTCAGGATATTGTATGCGGCACTTATGATACTTCGGGAAACCTGTATGTAATGATGAACGACGGTCTCGGGGTATTGCCGTATACCAATACGATATACAAAGTTAACAGCACTTTTACTGGTAATATTTGGGCGGCAAATTCGAATCATACCTGTTTCGGCGAGTTAAGGAATTGCCCTTTTTGGAGCGTTACGACCGGCGGTATAAACAGTAATTGGTATAACTGCTTATCTGCAAATGGTTCTTACCTGTTTTATTGCGATGGCAGTACAGTTGCGGCATACAGCCTGGATTCAGGAAAAGTAGTAGGCACTCCGTATTCCATAATTGGATATGATACCCTGATGCAAGGGGGCGTTGCAGTAGACTATTGTAACCATGTGTATGTGGGAGGAGTAGGGGTTATAAAAACCTTTACGTTTAACGGCACCAATTTTTTACAAGGGGCAGACATTCTACTGGGCGCAGGTTTTGCCAGCGACACTATCTACGATGTAAAATATTACGCCGCAAATAATTTGCTTTATGTAACCGGAAGCGGGTTTGCAGGCACTTACGTTGCAAGTTTAGGTGCCGGTTGTAACTCCTTAAGCGCATGTGAGCCCACAATTTTTACTGATATTTCAAATCTCACAAAGCAATCCCTAATTCTTTACCCCAATCCGGTAAGCAAGGTTTTAAATTTAGTCTCGGATATTAATGGACCCTATACAGTTTCTGTGTTTGATATGAAAGGGGCCTTAATGGTGTTCAAATCTTTTGAAGGTGTAAATGCAAATCTTGATGTTAGTGCACTTGCCAATGGTGTGTATATGGTGATGATAAACAGCAGCGAGGGAACGCTTCGCGAAAAGATTGTAAAAATGGATTGAGCTTATCCGCTGTTTACCCTTTTCTTAAATACTTAGTCAGAATAACAATAGTTTGCCCTTCAATTTTGCCTTCTATCTGTTCAAAATTGTCCGGCACCAGTTTTATTCCTTTAACTACGGTTCCAAGTTTGGCGTTTAATGAGGAGCCTTTTACATCCAGGGTTTTAGTTAGCACTACATTCTCGCCATCCTGCAAAATATTGCCATTGCTATCCCTATGCAACTCTACCTCAGCAGAGTTTTCGTGGTCGCCGGTTGCCCTGGCCCATGCTAAGGTAGGTTCGTCCAAAAACATCATATCAATGGCCTCTGCAGCCCAGCTTTCATTCCTCAGCCTGTTCAACATGCGCCAGGTAACCACCTGCACAGGGCGCACCTCGCTCCACATGCTTTCGTTTAAGCAACTCCAGTGCTTAGCGTCTAACTCTTCCTTTTTGGTTAATTGTAAATTGCATTTTTCACAAACCAATATGCAGTCTTCTTCTCTTTGCTCCGAATTAGGCGGCACTTCATACACGCTCAGTTTATTTTCTGATTTACACAATTCGCATTGGTTATTGCCACGGGCTCTCAGACTATTTTCTACACTCATATCGCAATTTTAAGTGGACGAAAGTATATATAATTGGCAGTCGGGACTTTTTCAATAGGAATCGGGTGATGGCTAACATGGTGCTGGTACGTTTGATAATCAAGTGTTTATGGGTGTTTTAAGGAGTTGTTTTGAGTATTTAAAGGCTACCCCAAATCCCCGGAAACGTGGACTTTAAAGCCTTTTTTCGAAATCCTTGGTTCCCAGTTTGGCAGCGTTTACAGCCACCTTTCTTGACACTGTTAATAGCGCAAAAAATGGGGATAAATAAACAGCTGAATGAGGGGTTTGGGGCATAATTTTTTTAACTTCGCTCGTTCAATTTAAAATCCATTTATGAGCAGCGAAACTGAGGAAATAATCATGGAAGAAACCAGCAGTAAAAAGACCGATTATTCGGCAAGTAGTATACAGGTATTGGAGGGATTGGAGGCGGTGCGTAAGCGCCCTGCCATGTATATTGGCGATACGGGCTTAAAAGGGCTCCATCACCTGGTGTATGAGGTGGTAGATAATTCAATTGACGAGGCCCTGGCCGGATATTGCAAAAACATCTTTGTAACCATTCACCCGGATAATTCTATTTCGGTAAAGGATGATGGACGGGGTATTCCGGTGGATATGCACGAAAAGGAGGGTGTTAGCGCCCTGCAGGTGGTAATGACAGTGCTCCACGCAGGTGGTAAGTTCGATAAAGACTCGTACAAGGTTTCGGGCGGATTGCACGGGGTGGGTGTTAGCTGCGTTAATGCGCTTTCGACCTTGTTAAAGGCAGAAGTTCACCGCAACGGCAAGGTGTATGTGCAGGAATACAGCGAAGGTAAGCC
>JAQBNQ010000434.1 GCA_028288545.1 Bacteroidota bacterium | reverse complement strand
GTATCACGCAGTGTGCGCGACAGCGCATTGTATTATGACCTTATACAGGGTTCCTGCGATGGCGACCCTTACATTATTCAAAAACCAGAACGACCTTACTCTGAAGAAATTAAATTACCTGTTGGCAAACTGAAGATCGGATACTCGCTTGAACAACCGGTAACAGGAAAGCAGGATGAAGAAAATATTAAAGCGATCGAACTAACGGTTAAACTTTTACACGGGTTAGGCCATGAAGTGGAAGAAGTAAAGCTACCCTATAAAAAAGAATTGCTGACAGAAGTACTTTACGCTATGGTTTATGGCGAAACCTCTGCAACGCTCGATTACATTGGACAACTAAGAGGGAGTAAACCTAAGCGTTCGGAAGTTGAGCCGAATACCTGGTTACTATATAAACTCGGTAAATCATTTTCGGCAAACGATTTTGCTTTAGCCAAATTAAAATGGAATGACGCATGTCGTAATCTTGCAAAATTCCACCAGCAATATGATCTGCTCCTGACACCCACTTTAGGGATGAAACCATTTAAAATCGGTGCATTGCAAAACACGCCTTTTGAACAAACCGGGTTGCGCGTAATGAATGCGCTGGGTATTTCAACTATAGTAAAGTATACCGGCTTAATTGAAAAAACTGCTGAAAAAATATTTGGCTGGATACCATATGCTCCCCTGGCTAATATTACCGGGCAACCTTCAATGACCGTGCCTTTATACTGGAGTTCGGCCGATCTGCCAATAGGTGTAATGTTTACGGGTAGGATGAATGACGAAGCCACCTTGTTCCGGTTGGGAGTACAATTGGAACAAGCCAGGCCATGGTTCAATAAAGTACCTACTGTTTAGCTTTCTGAGGGATAAGGAAAATGGCCCGCCAATCTTTACTCTACTAATTCACTAGATTATTCTATTTTTGCAATTCTAAAACTTAAAAACATGGCTACACTACGACTAGGGGACATAGCTCCCGACTTTACCGCCGAAACAACTGAAGGCACAATTAATTTTCATGAATGGCTCGGAAACTCATGGGGCATATTGTTTTCGCACCCTGCCGATTTTACACCTGTGTGTACTACCGAGCTTGGCGCTGCTTCAAAATATAAGGCCGAGTTTGAAAAGCGCAATGTAAAGATGATCGCTATCAGCGTTGACCCCGTGGCGCAGCATAAGGAATGGATAAAAGACATTAACGAAACACAAAACACAACCGTTAATTTCCCATTGATCGCCGATCCTGAAAAGAAAGTTGCGCAACTATACGACATGATACACCCAAACGCCAGCGAAAACTTTACAGTGCGTTCGGTATTTATCATCGGCCCCGATAAAAAAGTTAAACTAACCATCACTTACCCCGCATCCACCGGCAGAAATTTTGTTGAATTGTTGCGCGTAATTGACAGTCTTCAGCTAACAGCTAACTACTCGGTGGCCACACCTGCTGATTGGAAAAGCGGCGAAGATGTCGTTATTGTTCCGGCAGTAAAGGATGAAGATATCCCTGCCAAATTCCCTAAAGGACATACCAGAGTAAAACCTTACTTAAGATTAACGCCACAGCCTAATAAATAAGAGATAATTTCAGTGATCTGCCTTCCCGCCTCTAAATTCATTTGCAAGATCGAATTTGGCATTTCATTTCACCGTCCCATGTTAGGTGGAATTTATATGACTTGTGGAGCAATTACCCATCTCGGTGATTGCTCCATCATGTTAGAGCCTAGTCTGCCGCGATATTATTACTAAATTCGGCCTTTACTCATTACAAATTCAATCCATTATAATGGACCCTATAAAAGATCTTCGGTTTGCCGTACTTATCGATGCCGATAATGTTCCTTATTCAAACATTAAAGGAATGTTGGAGGAAATAGCAAAATACGGCACGCCCACTTTCAAAAAAATATATGCCGATTGGACCAAGCCCACTGTTTCAGGCTGGAAAACAGTTTTGCTTGAAAATGCAATTACGCCCGTTCAGCAATACAGTTATACGACCGGTAAAAATGCTACGGACTCTGCCATGATCATCGATGCCATGGATATTTTATATACAGGCAGGGTGGATGGTTTTGTCATTGTATCAAGCGATAGTGATTTTACCCGGCTGGCTATCCGTTTAAGAGAGGCGGGTATGAAAGTTTTTGGTATTGGCGAGAAGAAAACTCCTGTATCATTTATTTCGGCCTGCGATAAATTTATTTACATCGAAATATTAAAGGCGCAGGCAAAAAAGGAAGAAGCATCCAAATCTCCTGTTGTGGTTTCATCTAAACCCAAAGTTGTTTCGAAGGAAATTGCAAAGGAAGTTCCTGTGCAGCAAAAAGAAACTATCAGCAAAATTGATAGTGGACTCATCAAACTTATTTCGGATAGTATTAATGCGATTGCGGACGAAGACGGCTGGGCATTTTTAGGAGAATTAGGAAACCTGATACTGAAACGCCAACCGGATTTTGATCCCAGAAATTATGGATTTACTAAACTGGTTCCTTTGATAAAAAGTATTAACCGGTTTGAAATTGATGAAAGAGAATCAGGTAAAAAGAACACCACCCTGGTGTATGTAAGAACAAAATAAGTTTGTTTTATGATTGATTATTCGAATGCACATATCCGCAAAGTATCGGTACATGAAGTTGGTAACCGGACAAATGGCGAGGAACTTCATTTATCCAAAACATTGCTGGATACCTCGGATGCGGGCCTTAGAGAATTGCTGATGCAATTTTTTATGAAACCATTTTCGGAGCCCGAGTATTATAACCTGACGTTTAGCAACGGTGATTTTAATTTAAATCCTGTATTTAGCTTTGCGGCACAAATTTTTGATGAGGAAAAACAGTTCCATCGCAATACTGTGAATTTGGCGAAACACCTGTACGAGCAATCTGTTCATCCCCAAATAAAACCAGGCGATCTTTTTGTAGCCTATATCAGCGATGTTACGGTTGACGATGAGGTAACGGACGCCATTGGAATATTCAAATCAGAGAACAGGCAATCGTTTTTAAAGGTTGATAAGGCAGGTGAGGAGTTTGTTATTAATTACGACGATGGTATTAATATTGAAAAGCTGGATAAGGGTTGCCTGATTTTTAATACTGCCCGCGAAGAAGGTTTCCAGGTTTGTATCATAGATAAGGCCAGCAAATCGGCTGAGGCCTTATACTGGAAGGAAACATTTTTGTGCTTAAAGCCCCGCTCAGATCAATATCACCAAACAAAGCAGTTCATGTCGCTGTGCAAAAACTACATACAGGATAAGTTGCCTGAGCAGTTTGAAGTAAACAGAACCGACCAGATAGACCTGATGAATAAGTCGGTTTCATTTTTTAAAGCCAACGACCAGTTTGATTATAAAGAATTTACGAGAGAGGTGATACAGGAGCCTCATATCATTAAATCTTTTGGCAAGTACAAAGATGAATTTGAAAAGCAGAATTCATTGAAGCTGGAGGACGATTTTGAAATTTCTTCTTCTGCAGTAAAAAGCCAGTCAAGGGTTTTTAAAAGTGTGTTAAAGCTGGATAAGAATTTTCACGTTTACGTGCATGGCGACCGCGCACTGATTGAACGTGGTTATGACCAGGACAAGGGGATGAATTTTTATAAAATATTTTTTAAGGACGAAAAGTAAAACCCACATGAAAAGACTATCGCTGCTTATTACCTGTGTGCTGCTTGCACTGTTTACTTTTTGTCAAAATAAAAATTTTCTATTTGAAGGAACTCCTGTTTTTCATGGGGCAAAAATAGTTGGCAACTATCCCAACACCGATTTTATGTTCACAATTCCTGCAACCGGCGATAGGCCAATAACCTTTGGTGCGGATAATTTACCGGTGGGGCTGTCACTTGATCCTTCCAGTGGTATTATAAAAGGTAAAGTAGGTAATGCGGCTGAATATAAAATTAAGGTAAGTGCACAAAACACAAAAGGAAAGGCTGAAGAGGAATTGAAAATAGTGGTAGGGGATAATCTTTGCTTAACTCCAGCCATGGGATGGAATAGCTGGAATGTGTTTACTAAAAATATTGACGAAAAAATGTTGATGGAAATGGCGGATGCCATGGTGGCAAACGGAATGCGCGATGAGGGTTACCAATACATCAATATTGATGATTTCTGGCATTCCGATTCGCGTGATAGTTTGGGAAGGCCAGTGCCCGATGCCAAAAAATTTCCTCATGGCATGAAGTATGTTTCAGATTATATGCATTCGAAAGGATTGAAACTAGGCATTTATTCCTGTGCCGGAAATATGACCTGTGGAAGAAGGTTTGGTGGATATACTTATGAAGAGATCGACGCAAAGTCATATGCCGAATGGGGCATCGACCTGCTGAAGTATGATTATTGCTATGCTCCTCCATCGCAAAAAGTTGCTGTAGAACGATATTCGAAAATGGGCAATGCACTAAAGCATTCGGGCCGGTCGATAGTTTTTAGTATTTGCGAATGGGGCTTCAGAAAGCCGTGGTTATGGACGGCGAAAGTAGGTGGCCATTATTCGCGCTCAACTCCCGATATTATGGATACCTGGAAGTTTCCAAGCATTTTTGTTTACAGCACCATGGCCATCATTAACCGCGAAGAAAAACTTTGGAAATATGCAGGCCCTGGACATTGGAACGACCCCGATATGCTAATAGTGGGCAATTACGGAAAGGGGAATGCCACCTCGCGCGATGGAATTTTTAAAGGTATGACTGATGCAGAATACCGCTCGCATTTTAGTTTATGGTGTATGTTTAGTGCTCCTTTATTGGCAAGTTGCGATCTGCGAAAAATGAATGATGCCACTTCAACTATTCTCACCAATCCTGAGATACTGGCCATTGACCAGGATGAATTGGGTGAACAGGCAAAGCCGATTTATAAACTGGCAGGTATCCGTGTTTACCTGAAACATTTAAAAGATGGATCAGTTGCAGTAGCTGTGCTTAATACTTCAAAATCAACCAGGAAATTTGATTTGAAAGAAAATTTGCTGGGCTTGAGCGGCACCTATGCTGTACATGATGTTTGGCAACATGCAGACGCGGGTACTTTGAAGGATAAGATTTCTGTTACTATCCAATCGCATGAGACAATGGTTTTCAGAATTTCCAAATAAAACGGATTGATTACTACCTATGAAAGTGTTTTCAAAGTTTTTGTTCCTGCTTATGTTTGCGGCCTCCTTGTATTCCTGTAAAAAGGAAGCGGTTACCAATAATTTTATTGCCGATTGGATAAAAAGTCCGGTCTCGCCGGGTGGTAATAGCTACCTTAAAATTAAGGATAATACAAATTTTGAAACCGGTTATACTGTTGGCTCTAAGTACACCCAAACGGCTATTGGTACCTACATTTACACCGCCAGCCAAATTACCTTCTATAATGCCGCGGGGCCCTTTAACCCTTGTTCTAATGTTCCGGGCACTTACCAGTACAAAGTGGCAAACAACCAATTTATCTTAACGCTTATCAGCGACGGCTGTATTGATTCGAGCGGAAGCCAGCGTTCCAATATTTTGGCCGGCACATGGACGCAATAAGTTAGGAGAGAAGCTCCTGCTTTTCCTTCCGTTGTTTCTTACTGACTATCGCATCGGCAAACCAGGCAAATTCAGTTACAAACCGGTCGAAGGTTTTTGAAAGAGGCTCGTCAATAATTTCTCCTTTATCATTAAAAGCATTTTGTACCATTGGTACCAATAACTTTGTTGGCATTGGATAGGCGCCCAACGATAGAACCAACTGTTGCAGGTGAGTAGAGGTGTTGATGCCCCCAAATTTTCCGGCAGAGATTGCCACCACCCCGATGGGCTTTTTAGCAAACTCGCTCCAGTAATAATCAACAGCATTTTTTAAAGCGCCGGTGTAGCTGCCATGGTATTCGGGCGAAAGAAAGATGATGGCATCTGCATCGTTAAGCTTGTTATGTATCTCAACCATTTCGGCGGTTGGCGATGGGTGCATATGATATCTTTCTTCCTCAAGTATTGGCAAACCATATTCGGCCAGGTCTATAATATCGGTCTGTAAATATCCATTTATCATAAAACGCTTTTGTAATTCAACAGCTACATGATGGCTTCTACGTCCTTTTCTAACACTTCCTGAAATAATTGCAATTTTCATTTTGAATAATTTTTGTTTGAAAAAAAGCCGCCACAGTTTTCACCATGGCGACTTTATACTAACCCTTTAACCCACTATATAAAACACCAAGCCGTACAAAAAGTTTATTAAGCCTGCTTAGTTAATTGAATCTCAACATTTAACTTAACTACTTCATCCAGCAAAAAACCGCCGGCCTCCAATGTTGCGTTCCAGTTCAATCCCCAGTCTTTGCGGTTAATTTTGCCGGTAACTGAAAATCCTGCTTTAGTATTGCCCCATGGGTCTTTAGCTATGCCGCCAAAATCCACATCCAGGGTCACTGGTTTTGCAACTCCAAGAATGGTAAGATCGCCGGTTAAGGTATATTTATCACCGCTCACTTTCTCTAGTTTAGAACCGCTAAAACTCAATTGAGGATGCTTCTCTGAACTGAAAAAGTCATCACTTTTTAAATGCCCGTCGCGTTGTTCGTTGCCGGTGTTCACTGAGGAAAGGTCGGCTGTAAAATAGATCTTAGCCGTTGTAAAATCATCTCCTGCAGTTTCTACGCTGCCATCAAATTTTTCAAACTTGCCCGATACTGTGTTTATCATCAGGTGCTTCACTTTAAATCCGATTTCGCTGTGGGTAGGATCTAATGCCCATTTGGTTGTTGCTTGTGTTGCCATTGTTTTTGTTTTTTATTGTTTTAATTAATATTGTCTATACAACTATTTGTTCAAAAAAATTATACCATTGGTACGTCTATAATCAATATCTCTGAGTTGCTCTTCACTTTAATATCGGCTTTTTCAATTTCTGAAATACCTATGGCATCTCTCTTCTTCAAGGTTTCGCCTGCTACTTCTACTTCGCCGTCCACCACCATTAAATAAAGCCCGTTGGTTTTCAACTTAGGAGAATAGGAAACTTCCTGTCCTTCAGAAAAATCACCAAGGTTGAACCAAACATCCTGGTTTACCCACATTGTTCCCTCTTCCTTACCTGGAGAAACAAGTACCTGGAATTTTCCTTTTCTGTCTTCAGCAGAGAAAGTTTTTTGATCATACCGTGGTTCGATGTTTCTTACTTTAGGGAACACCCATATTTGAAACAAGTTCAACGGTTCCGCAGTTGAGGCGTTAAACTCGGAGTGTACAATACCTTTCCCTGCGCTCATTATTTGTACATCCCCGGCTCTGATAATGCCTGAGTTGCCCATGCTGTCCTGGTGCTTAATAGACCCGCTTAATGGTATGGTAACTATTTCCATATTATCGTGCGGGTGCATTCCAAAGCCTCTGCCTGCAGCAATAACATCATCGTTTAAAACCCGCAACTCGCCGAAATGCACTTTTGACTCATCCTGATAATTTGCAAAACTAAAAGAGTGATGGGCCTTTAACCAACCATGATCTGCGGCGCCCCTGTCTTCCGCCCTGTGAATGATCTTTTTCATAATATTCCTTTTTTTAATTACGATACAAAGGTAAATACAATTGTTGTATATACAAGTGTTAATGATATTTTTTTTATTTTCTTAACTTATCCAGTAAACGGTTTAATTCCTGCGCTTCCGCTTTCGAAAGACTTTTAAGAGTACTATTCCACTCTTCTGCTTCGTTATCTACCTTAGTAAGTATGGATAATCCCTTGTCCGTTATGCTAATATCCACCTGGCGGCGGCTTTTTTCACATACTTCTCTTTTAACAAAACCCTTTTGACGGAGTTTCTCTACAAGCCGGGTAGCGTTACTGTTTTTATCCAGCATTCTGCAGGTAACATCGCTAAGCATCATTGGCTGCGGGTGCGATCCTCTTAATATGCGCAACACATTAAATTGCTCAGGCGTTATATCGTGCTTCTTTAATCTACCGGCATTAATATTATACAGCCAATTACTGGTATACAAAATATTTACACTGGCCCTTTCATATTCACTGGCAAATTTCTTGTTCTGTTTAATATCCTCTTCTATGCTCATAGCACAAAGATAAGCATAATTGTTGTAGGTACAAATGTTGTAAATGAATTTATTTGATCTTCACCAGTTTAATATTATAACTGGTTGCTTGAGTCTGTATTTGCAGTATGTAATTTCCTGCAGCTAAATCGGGCGATATATGCGAATGAAGGCTCTCAAATTTCCCTTTGTAAACCACACGGGCAGTGGCATCGAAAATTTTGAAGGAGCTGTTTAACAGGTCTTCACCTATGTCAATATTCCATGCGCCTGATGAAAGGGGGTTAGGGTAAATATTGATATTGATCCTGGCTGGTAGATCGGATATGCCTGTATTGATTAAAATATCTGTTGAAGAATAATGGCAGCCATTGCTATCGGTGGTTTGAACCGTGTATATACCTGATTGGTCTGCAATTAAAGTGTGTGCAGTGTCATCCGTAAGAAGCTGGGTATTAAAATACCACTGACAGTTTGCATTGTAGCAAGTAAGCGTATCGCCGTTTTGGCTAAAGGAAACCGAGGTAGATGGATAGCTTGAAACACTTACAGTATTAGAAACAGCGGTACATCCGTTTTGGTCTGTAACCGTCACAACATAGTTTCCGGCGGAGTATGTAAAGATGCATTCATCAACCCCGTAATTATTCCATGCATAGGCTGCAAAGCCTGTAGGCAGGGCACATAGTTCTGCACTATCTCCCTGGCAAAAAGGCGATTGATAAGCGGTAGCAGTTACGGTGATATTTGCTGCGCCCGGTAATTTTACACTATCGGTTAATACAGTTCCTGCAGAGTCTGTTACGGTTACATAATAGGTACCTGCGCACAAATTACTGATGGAGGCCGTATTGCTATCCACCGGTAACCAGTGATATGTATAGGGCGGTATTCCATTTGCGGGGCTTACAGAGGCTGTGCCGGTGCAAGTACCGTTACACGTTGCCGTTGAGCCCTGGGCATTGATTGACATTAGAGGCTCAGTTCCCCAATGCAGGGCGTACAAGACGCCGTTGCTGTTATTGTAGTTTAACTCAATTACGTTTTCACCGGTGTTAAGGCCAACAGGAAATAGTGGGTTTGTCACAATAGTATGTGCTGCCACATCTACAGAGTACAGCCTTAAGCCATTATTATCAGAGCAACCGGTAATATAGCGGTGATGTATTTCGTCGAAGGTTGTGTAGTTAGGAACCTGTGCTAGCCCAAGAGGCTGCGGGAAATTTACAACCGGTGTAGTTGCCAGGGTGGAAGTGTTTACTGATAATATTCCATTATTGTTTTCGCAGTATAGTGTATTAGTGGAGTTATCGTAGCGTATCTGGTTTATGTCGTTGCTGGTTATTGCCACCTTTGATACCATAACTCCGTCGGTGGATCTAAAACTGTATAGGTAGTCGGAGCCGTTGGCGTCGGAACCGACAAACATGTAGATATGATGATTTTGGTCGTAGGTAAAGTCGTTGTCCATTAAACCGTTTAAGCCGGGTACTGAACTTATTAAAGTAACGGTACCAGTAACTTCGCTAATGGATGAGAAAGACATGGTTTGATTAGTGCTTGACCAGTTTAGGCCATATAAAACTTTGGACGAATCGTCAAATGCCAGTTGTCCCATCCAATCTAAAGTTGAAGCATTTTGGGCCGTTAAAAGCGCCTGATTCAAAACGTTTCCTGTAGGCATATCTAAAGTGTAAATGCACCACTGACTTTGCGGGTTGTTGCCGTAAAAGAAAAAACGGTTGCCAGTTTTATCCAATGCCGTCCCTGAAGGGCCAATGATGATCAAGGTGACACCCGGAATAGAGCGAATATCCGAGAACGTACCAAGGGCGGGATTAATGTTTACAAAATATTCCGATTGAGCCTTTGCATTCGACAGAAAGCAAATTACCATAAAAACCAAACACCAGCGATGTATCAATGATTTCATAGGTATTGCTTTAGTCAAACTATTTGTAATATCAGTTCCAATGTAAATGTACAGGGATACCAAAGCGGGTGCAAGGTATAATCTTAAAAATCTTACGCTTCCAAAAGTGGGTTTTAAACTTATTGCTCTATTTGGCAGAATGCAGTAAATTGATTTTTAGGGGCAATTTAACACTAGGATAAAACATGACACTATCGTGACAAATATTATACACTTTTTAATTTATAAATAATCATCTTGCATGAAACTTACAGCATGAAAAATATATTTACTTCTTTAATTGCGCTTTTCACAATGCAATTTCTTTCTGCTCAATATTGTGGAAATTCGGGACCAGCGGTTTGTACTCCTGTTACTACAGGGCCATTGGGGGCTTTCGTTCCAACTCCTGACAGTCTTCCGCCTATTTTAAATGGCTCTACCTGTAGTACTGTGCTTCACTTTAAAAATTTCAATGTCATCTCCTTTGGTGGGCAATCGCTTACGATTCAATCTCTAAAAATTGATACTATTGCTAATTTACCGAATGGGCTTTGTTGGGCCACTAATAAGGCAAATAATACCTGGTTAAATCAGGAGGATGGATGTGTTGCATTGAGTGGAACCTGTTGTTCGTTACCGGGTCAATATTTGTTGTATATTATTGTAGATGCGAATGTTGGTGTTGCTATTACTACAAATATGGCAGCGTGTGGGGTCCACTATTATATGAGAGTGAATAATTTAGGCGACCCTATAACGCAGGTTGATACAATGGTTACTGCGCCTTTTCAACAATATGGCACTGAGGCGCCCGTTTGCGCTGCTTGTGCCTGCAATACAAATTATTCCGGCCCTCTTGCAGTTACTATGGATTCTAACCAAACGGTTTGCAATGGCAGTAATATTATTTTACACCCCAATATAAATGGCGGGCAACCACCTTATAGTTTTTCGTGGCAAGGGACAGGCAGTAGTTTAAACTGTCCTAATTGTCAAAATCCATCGGTTACGTTAACTCAAAATTCAAGTTATACCGTAACGGTGACCGATGCCACTAACGCAACAGCAACGGGTACTATTAGTTATACCGTTTCGGGCAGTGGCAATATTCCGCAAGTTAGTTACGCCAATACTAATTTAGTATGTAACAGTTTAATTGATACCAGTACTTTAACTATTACCGGTGGGTCCTCTCCATACCAGGTGCGGTGGGGAGATGGTGCGGTACAGAGCGGTGGTTTTGTACAAAGCCATATTTACCAGGGTAGTGGTGTGTTTCTGATTTCGGTGCGAGATAATGCCGGTTGCGTTATTGCAGGTTTTGATAGCATACAAAATCTGGGTGTCACAATATCACTGCTACAAGCGGTTTCTCCAAATTGCAACGGGCAAAATACCGGTAAAGCGGTTGTCACTGCTTCGGCGGGTTCTGCACCTTATACTTTCAGGTGGAGCAATGGCGCTGTTACCGATTCTATCGTAAATGTGACTGCAGGTACATATCGCGTAACTGCCACGGACATTAACTCATGTTCCGCCACTTACAATGAATATCTCTCGCCGGTTTATGATGCATACTATTATGTATATCTCAATTCAACTGCTGCTAATTGCGGTAACAATGGTACCATCGTACCTTCAGTTGCCGGAGGAATTTCGCCTTTGTCCTATGCATGGAGTAATGCAGATACTACGCATATCGTTGCTAATCTTGCCGGGGGCTTATATTATCTCACCGTTACTGATTCTGCAGGTTGCCAGGCAATAGGGAATACAATTGTTAATAGCACTTGTGTAAGTGTTGTGAGCGGAAATATTTTTATCGATTCTAACAACAACTGCTTAAGGGATGGAGGTGAACAAGGCAGCGCCAATGTTATGCTTACAATTTCCGGCAACGGACAACAATATTTCGCAATGACAGATGGAAGTGGAAACTATTCTTTTGGCGTAAATGGTCCCGGTATCTATACCCTGGCGCCGTATTTCAATTTCTATGGAGGTTCTCAGTGCGCTAATATTACTTTATGCGGCAATAGCGCGCAAACGGTTACTATAGCGGCAAATGGGGATAGTTCGCTAAACAATAACTTCGCTCTATATCCCTCTACGGGTTTTGATTTAACGATGCATCCCGGCTGGACAAGCGCAAATCCGGGTTTTCAAAAGGAGTATTGGACTTATCCCTTCAACGGATCTTCCAGTTCATTTAATGGCCCGGCCATCGTGGTATTTACCTATGATTCTAACCTGGTTTATCAATATAGCAATGCGCCTTTGCCAGTGCACAATCCAACGGCACATACTCTAACCTGGGTGATAGATACTGTTCCTTCTCCTAACTTTTTCGGGCCGAGGTATGAGAATTTCTTCCTGGTGCCTTCCACGTTACCTTCCGGTTATTTATTGCAAAGTGATTTTCTGATCAGCCCATCAACCGGTGACTGCGATTCGAGCAATAATCATTTTCATTTTAGCGAAACAGTTATTGGAAGCCACGACCCCAATGACAAAGTTGTTGAGCCTGCAAACACTATTTCTGAGAGCGATTCGGTTTTGACCTACACTATTCACTTCCAAAATACAGGAACTGATTACACGCACTTTATTATTGTAAAAGATACTCTTTCAGCTAACCTGGATCCGGGCACTGTACGGAATATTGCCTCAAGCCATAAGTACAGTAGTTTTGATATAAGCGGCCGGGGAATTTTAACCTGGACCTTTAATCCACTAAGACTTGCGGATAGTATTGCAGATCCTGAAGGAAGCAAGGGTTTTATTATGTTCCAGGTAAAAAAGAAGAAAAATATTCCTGTTGGCAGCAGTATTTCAAACACCGCTTCTGTTTATTTTGATTACAATAGCGCTGTTGTAACCAACACCGTTACGGATACCGTAACCAATACAATTTTTACCAGCGAAGCACGTATGGATAATGGGGTATCGGTGAAGGCATTCCCTAACCCATTTACAAGCGCTACCAATATTGTGGTTACCGGTTTAACAGAGAAATTCGATTTTGAGTTATTTGATATGACCGGACGAATAGCGCGACGAATTTCGTCGGTTCAGAATAATCAATTACAACTTAACAGGAATGAACTTTCGGCAGGTGTTTACCTATACCGGATTTTGGTGAACACAAAGCAACTCGCTTACGGCAGGTTGGTGGTGGAATAAAAAGAAACGAATTACATCCCCACATTTTTTGAATTCAGGATGGAACATCCGTGCTTAAACTGTAAATAACATTGTTCGCATCATTAGTATCCTTTCTGTTCTGTACAACCTTAAACCTGTACTTTTCAAGCAGGCGAATTGAACTTGTATTGTTTTTGCGGGTATAGGCCTCCAGAGTAGATAAGCCGAGTGTATTAAAGCTATAATCAATAATGCGCGATAGCGCTTCACTCATAATGCCCTGGCCGTAAAAGACAGGGTTTAATTCGTATCCGATTTCCGCAGTTTTTCCATCTTCCGAAAAGTTCCAAAGACATATTGTACCTATCAAGGTTGGTTCATCTTTTAAACTGATTGCCCAATACAGCCGTTTGTCCCACGGGTTGCCGTCGGTCATTTTTTTGACAAATGCTATTGCGGTCTCAATACTACATTCCGCAGGTCTTTTAAGGTATTGATTAACCCGGGCATTTGAACGTAGCATGGCTAATGCCGGGGCATCACTATCGTTTAATTGTCTTAGCACAAGACGTTGCGTTGTAAAAACAGTAAAGCCGGTTATCTGCTTCATTCGGAAAATGTAAGATAATTAAAATGAAAAAACCGGCAAAGGAATTATCCCTGCCGGTCAGTTTCAGTCCCACTCCTATTTTAATAACTAATCCTTAATAGCTTTTAGTACACTCATTTTACCGGTGCGAGTGTCAATTATCTGTACATAGTAATTGCCACTGCTTAACCCGTTTAGATGAAGCGTAACGGAGTTGGCACCTGTAGTAAGTTGGCGGCTTTCTGCGCTTATGATCCTTCCGGCAGCGTCATATATCTGAATGGCAGCCATTGAATTTTCTTCGAGGTTAAGACCCAGAGTAACATTTTGTCCCTTAGATGGATTGGGAAAAATTTCCGCACTTAAATCGTTCTTAGCATTGATAAGCCCGGTGCTTGTATTTGCTGTGGTGTCAACATCCATATAGTAATAGAAAGTTTGTTGGGTATTAACCAATTGCCCTATACCGGAATTGTAATCCTGGAACAGATTATACGTAAGCAGGTTGTTTGAATTAAACCTATAAACGTTATTATCGGCATAATTCCAATAAACCAACAAGGCGTTCCATGTAAAATGTGTGGTCATTGTATCGTTGCCATTTGCATCATAATAATTCCAGATTTCGGTTTGGTTGGTCCACACACTGTTGGTACCGTCCCATGTTTCTTGCACGGAAAGCTCCAATAAATTAGCAGGAGTATAGTAGTTATCCGTTTTTGCGAAGCTGTCCCAGGCCAGGGTTCCTGTATTCCAGGCCTGGCTGATATCTGCAATAAGATTGTTAGCAGAATCGCGATAGTGAAGGTTGTTGCGGTAATTTTCCCATGCGCCGGAGTTCCAGAATAAAAGTGTTGCAACGGTATCAACATTGCCTGCATTATACTCGTAAGTATTCATGTCGTAATTTTGCCAGCCGCCGCTAAAGTTTTGCGTAATATGGGATAGCAGATTGTTATTTGCATCATAGGTATTAAGGTATTGGGTAGTACTATCCCAGTAAACTCCGTTCCATGTTTGGAATTGGTCCTGCAAAATATTGTTGTGGTTATCATAAATGTATGCCTCTAAATTCTCATTTATAAACCTGTTAACAATAGTATCCCATGCCTGGTAAAGAGTACTTAACATATTATTATGCGCATCGTAAGTGTAAGAAGTTAGTTCGTAATTTCTATAACTGTTCAAATAAGGCACCCAATATTGACGCGTGTCGCTGATCCTGTTATTATTCGCATCGTAGGTATAAAGATTCCGTCCGTAGCCAATAAAACTATCTAAGGGGGCCACCCAGTCCTCTTCAGTAGAAGAAAGTTGATTTCCGCGACTATCATAGGTGTAAAGACTTCTGCCCTGGTTGGTCCATGTTGAGGATCCGTAATAAACGGAAGTTTCGGAGGTTCTGTTTGCTTTATTGTCATAAAGGTAGAATCCGGAATCTCCCTGGAACCAACTGCTGTCAGATTGCCAGTAATCGGTGCGATAGCCCATTTCGCGAATAACTGAACTACGTGCATCATCGTGCTTGTGCAAAAATTTCTGATATATGGCCGCTGTATTTTCTACCGCTTTGCTGACAGGATGATGAGTAGTTCTGGTGGTTTCAATTGGGGTGCCGGCAAACGAGTTGCCATGCGATGCGCAGAGGTAAACCATCAAAAGAGGGAGTAATAAATTTTTCATTGGCTTAGAGTTTTTTAGCTGATTTTAATAACGCTGCAAAAGTGCACTAAGAGCAGGGTCATGAATGCATCATCTTTTTTTTAAAAGGGGCTTTAAGATGATTATCATTTCCGACTTAATTGGGTATATTTATAGGTGGATAAGATATTTTTTAAGACTAAAAAGGGGGGCTTAGTACTGATATGCGTTTAAGCAGCAAAGACCTTTATCGGTTGGTGCAAACTTTTTCGGCAAAGGAGAAAATGCTTTTTAAACGGTTTAACAAGCAAGCAGGCAAGCAAGCTGCGTTTATGATTTTGTTTGATGTTCTTTCCGCTATGAAGGCTTATGATGAAAAACAATTGCAGCTTAAACTAAAAGCTAAAGGGGTAAGCGGTTACCTGAAATCACTTAAGACCTATTTATACGATCAGTTAATTGGCTATCTGCGCAATTATCCTGGCATTAAAACCAAAAGATGGAAAATGCGGGAATTAAATATTGAGGCGGATATATTATTTGAACGCGGATTACGACGCAATGCGCTTGAACTTTATAATGAGCAGCAGGACTTGGCTACAACGATGATGAATCCGCAATTTGAGTTAAGCGCCCTGGACAATTTTATATTATACGCCTCGCGCACGGTGGATACACTAATGCTGAAACAGTACGAAACTGTGCTGACGGAAAAAATAGCAGCGTTTCATAACCTGATGTTGGTTCAAAGCGAATTTAGAAAAGTGGGTGCTTTTTATACGGAACATTTTCCTGTTCGTAACCGGCAGGATATAACTGCCTTAAATAAAATAGCGTCTTCAAAAATTATGCTTCGCCAAAAAAACATGCTTTCGCCACTGGCTAATATTTTCTATTTCAATTTTCAAACTTACATTGCTTTACTCAAAAATGACTTTGAGACAGCTTATACTTTTGCATTAGGCAGGTATAAATATCAAAACACCCTTAGCTACCAGGGTGAAGGTATACACCTGCACCGTATCAGCGGCTTAGAGCTTTTGATAAAGGCGGCTGTTAAATCGAACCGTTTAGAGGAGGCTATAGGCCATTACAGACGGCTTGCAGAAATTTGTGAACCCCATAGGGATTTTAGAACACAGTTAATAAAGTATAGCTGCTTCTGTTACCTGAATGCCTTTGCTGACTGGAAAGAATCCACAACAGAAGAAAGAACGAAGGCGTTTGACTTTTTTGAACAATACAAAGAATCCTCACCGGTTATAAGCAGCGGTATGATGAGCCTGGCCTACGCCTTTTTTAGAAATAAAAATTACGGGCCGGTAATTACGCTGGTGAACCATGTTATTACCGAAAAATTTTCTTTTCAGCAGTCGGTATTGCAAACCGAAGCCCGCTTATTGGCCATTGTTACGCATTACGAATTGAAGAACTACCGCCTTATCAGTTATATGGTAACCAACACCCGCAGATTTTTAAAGCAGGAGAAAAA
>JAQBNQ010000379.1 GCA_028288545.1 Bacteroidota bacterium | reverse complement strand
TGCTTATAAAAGAAAAGGCATGGAACTTAATGGTGAGCAGAATTATTCCACCAATTCAGATGTTTCGCGGTTCAGTGTTGGAGATAATGGTGATGGTCGTCCTGGAATAAAAGATAAGAACTCATTTCTACATGACAATGTAGACTAAGATAAAGCGGGGCTCTGCCCCTTACGATTCTCTCCTTTGTTAGTGTGTCCAAAAAAACCCTGGGTCGCCCGATTCGGGGTTTTTTTATGCCCCGGTGTCAGGGGGGCTTTAAAAAGGCGCCTGGACACCCACAAAGGCCGCAATTAAGTTCATGAATTGGATTTCATTTTCCTGATATTAATATCATAATTGATCATAACAATCATAATAAATCAGCGTTCTATTTTACCGGCACCAGTGAGAGTAACTCATTTTAGGAAGGAAACAATCTCTTCAATAACGTGCTTGTTTTTGATAACCGCATAATGGCCAACCCCTTTTACGTTAAGCTGTTTTATTTGCGGGCGGCGGACTAAAAAGTCGCGGATATCCTTTATTGAGACTACCTCATCGTCTTCGTCATATATCCATAAAATGTTTTCAGCCTTAATCGGCTCTTTGCGCTCTATCAGGTTATACCTTTCAATCGGTTCACCGAATTCCTCTTCCATGACCTGGTAAAATGCCTTTTGCAATTTAAGCGGCGCCTTCACTGCGGCAAACAAACCTTCAAAATAACGTTTTGAAACAGTAGGGATTGTAATGGTGATGAGGCGTTTAACTTTTATGTCATAATCCATCAATAAATAAGCTGCCGCACCGCCTCCCATGCTATGTCCAATAATGGCATAAGGAATACCAATCTTTTCTTTTATCATTTTGTACATCACTTCCTTAAAATCAACCAGGTTGGTTCGATCGCCTTCCGATACTCCGTGGCCCGGTCCATCGAAGGTTACCACCTTATAACCATTGTCGACCAATGCGGGTATCAATTTATAAAAATCTAATGCTTTTGCATCCCAACCGTGTACAAGCAACACTGTTTTATTGCCGGTTCCCCAACTATAGCACGATAGTTTTATCTTCTTTTTAGGATTGCGAAATTCCGGAACAAGAAATTTGAATTTTTCAGCCTTGTTTAAACATTCTATATGCGATGGCCTTAATGGACGCTTTGTAGGCGAGTACATCAACTTGGTTATAACACGAATAGTGGTTTTGGGCGCAATGTTACCAGCTATAGCTAAAAAGCTTTGAAGCCATTTATTTTGTGCCGGTGCTTTCTCTTTCTTTTTGGTCATGGCTTGAATTATCTAAATACTAATTACTCAATACTAAATACTTATCATAGTGATCCGTTTTTATCAGCTTGCAGTATGTTACATATTGCGCAAATGCTGAACTAGTTGCCTGATGGTGTATAAATGACCAATGTATTTGCAAACTTATCGTGCAGACTTCTCTTTTCATTGTCAACTGCCAAAACAATAGCATCAACTATTAGCAGAGCAGAAAATAAGAAATTGGTACCAGCGGGACGATTTTGAAAATGTTGCGCGAAGTCAACGTATTGCGCTATAGAAGTTACCTCTTCAAACCCAGGGGCGGCGAATACAAAATAGTAAAGCACCAGGCCGGTTAAATTTGGTATCAGGAAAATAATATTCCTCATAAATGCCTGGCGCAGATCAATCGGTTCATAATTTGAGTTTACGCATTTTAAACCCAAAGCCATTTTGCCCAGGGTGGCTCCGTATTTATATTCCATTAAGGGTTTGTACAAGGCACCGACTATGCCAACCACAAGATATAACAGGTAGCTCTTAACAGTAAAAAGATCATACAAGGCTATTGGAACAGTAAATACACCCAGCAAAATCCCATCTACAATTTGCGCAGCTAGCCTGCGCCAAAAGCCCCCGTAATAAACAGGTTGCTCATAAAAGTAATCCTCCTCAGATGTTTCCACTGTTGTTAGTATTTGAACAAATCTACTAATCGATTTCAATCTGCAATGGAAAAATGCTAAGCCATGTCAATTCGGTGTTATAAAAGACTAACACGAGGTTTTTAATGCGATATTTGTATTCGAGATCAATATCACTGTCTAAATTCCGCTATGAAATTCAGGTATCTGCCTGTTGCATTTTTATTACTGTGTTTTGCCTCTTGCAAAAAGGACCCGGACCAGGGAAACATGATCGCTTATGATTTTGAAGGAGTCCATCATACAGTGCACGTAGCCACTGCATATCTTACACTGATGGATTTTGGAAAGAATCCAGGCAAGTATCTTATCATTCAAACCGATAGCGGTGTTACACCCATTCTCTCATTTGTTGTGCGCGAAAACGTTACCGATCATAATCTCAGTACATTTGCAACACTTACTTATCCTTCCATGCTGGCAGTTCCGCAATGTACCGACACCATATCTACCAGTACCTGTATCGGCTTTAGCATGGGGTACTTCGACAATGCAAATGGTGCCTTAGGTACTTATTTGAAACCCGACTTTATTTCGCAACTTAATGTGGTTGGCGCCTCAGGTACCCCCGCTGTATTAAATGGCACTTTTATTGGCCAGTTGGTCGACTCCGCCAAAACAATTACTCCCAAACTGATAACCAACGGGCAGTTTTTGAATGTAGCCTACGGCAAACGCTGATTCCATCCTTTTGTTAAAATAACGGGCACTTAAAGCCGATATGGAAATATGCAATACAAATTACTGATTTTCGTTTAGGAACATCAGTATATTTGGGTTCATTATAATTACGTATTTTGGTTTCAATGAAATACTTAGGGCGGGTTTGTCTTTTTATCCTGTTTTCCACCAGTTGCGCTCAACTTTTTGCCACGCATTACAGGGCGGGAGAAATTACCTACAAAACGGTTGGTCCCTTTAAGATCGAGGCAACAGTTGTTACCTATACCAAAGTTAGCGGCCCTAGTATTTTAGCCGACCGCGATACAGTAATAATAGGTTGGGGTGATGGAACTCAGTCCACCATAGCCCGTGTTAATGGCCCCATTGACTTCGCAGGTTTTCCGGGTGGGGAAATGGTTGCTGCGGATATTAAAATGAATAAGTACGTGGGTACTCACCAGTTTCCGGCAGCGCCACCACCGCCAAACAATTTTTTCATCATCTCCTTTTTAGATCAGAACCGCATGGCAGGTATTGCCAATATTGACGGCGGTAACTCCGTTAATGTTCCGTTTTATGTAGAGGATACAGTAAAATTTCCCAACGATATCAGCAATATAGGCTTTGACAATTCTCCTATTCTTCTTAACCCCCCTATTGATTACGGCAATGTAAACGATACGTTTTTTCACAACCCTAATGCATGGGACCCGGATGGAGATAGCCTTTGGTTTGATGTCAAAGTCCCTTTGCAGGACCAGAACAGCAATGTGCCGGTGTACTCTTTTCCTGATATTTATTGTCAGAACAATGGAGAACCTAATTGCACATTTACTATCGATCATCACACCGGTCAACTAACCTGGGCCACCCCATGCCAGCAGGGAATTTTTAACGTGGCTATTATTGTTCACGAGTTTCGAAATGGCGTTAACCTCGGTACCCTGATAAGGGATATGCAGATCATAATACTGGCCGAGCCAAACCATCCACCCCGATTACAGATTGCGCAGGATACCTGTATCCATGCCGGAGATTCGCTATCGGTTGATGTTCATGCATCCGATCCGGATC
>JAQBNQ010000377.1 GCA_028288545.1 Bacteroidota bacterium | reverse complement strand
CTTATCGCGAAGTGTGTTCGGGACTAACAGGCCATGCTGAAGTGGCGCAGATTGTGTTTGACGCAAACGTTATATCCTTAACAGACATATTACAGGTTTTCTTTAAAGTGCATGACCCAACCACTCTTAACAAGCAAGGAGCCGATGAAGGCACCCAATACCGCTCTGTTATATTTTATAAAGATGAAGCACAGAAAAAGGTAGCCGAAGACGTTAAACACGGACTTGACAAAAGCGGTGCATTTGATGCGCCTATTGTAACTGAAATATCGCCGTACACCAATTTTTATAAGGCTGAAGATTATCATCAGAATTATTACAACCTGAACAAAAACAGCAACTCGTATTGCCAGATAGTAATTGTGCCTAAAATTGAAAAGTTTGAAGCATATTTTAAAGACAAGCTAAAAAAGTAACACTTCCGGAATTGTGATATAACAACCTTTACCATTCTTAAATGTTTAATACTTAAGACATTAGTTGGCCTAGTTGATACTTAGGCCCGAATTTTGCATCTTTGAGAATGAATACACCTATGGAAAAGCTGGTAAAGCTGCATGATAAATCATTCAGATTATATAAAAGTGAAAGTGAGATACTTTCGGCCGTGCGGAATGTAGCAGGCCAGATAAACGATGATTACATTGGCAAAAGACCCCTGTTGGTGCCTGTTTTAAACGGTTCCTTCTTATTTGCTGCCGATCTTTTAAAGGAGTTAAAGCTGGATTGCGAACTATCCTTTATAAAGGTGGTTTCCTATCACGGCACCAGCAGCAACGGTAGCCCCAATATGCTAATCGGCTTAAACCAGAACATTGAAGGTCGCCACATTATAATCATTGAAGACATAGTAGATACTGGCAATACACTTGCCAGGATACTGCCCGAATTACGCGCTCAAAATCCGGCATCTATTAAGGTAGCAACGCTGTTGTTTAAGCCCCTGGCCCTAAAGGCAGATGTGCCGGTAGATTATATCGGCATGGAAATTCCGAACGACTTTATTGTAGGATATGGGCTGGATTATGATGGGCTGGGAAGAAACCTGCGCGATGTGTACCAGGTGGTGCCCGAGTAGGCACCAACTTCGTTAATCATCATTCGTTAATCGTTAATCTAAAATCGAATTTTGAAGGTTAATACAAATTTGCGATTAACGATTAACGATTTTAGATTGCAGAAGTTATCTTAAGTACTTTATGAAAAACATTGTAGTAATTGGCGGCGGCGCAGCAGGTTTTTTTGCAGCTATTTCTTGTGCGGAAAACCATCCCGATTACCACATTACCATCCTTGAAAAATCATCTACATTATTACAAAAGGTTAAGATTAGCGGCGGGGGGCGATGCAATGTTACCCATGCCTGCTTTGAGCCTAAAGAACTGGTAAAGTTTTACCCGCGCGGAGAAAAGCAATTGTTAGGGCCCTTCACAAAATTCAATCCTGCTGATACCATTGAGTGGTTTGAAAATCACGGTGTAAAATTGAAAGCTGAAGAGGATGGAAGGATGTTCCCGGTTACCGATTCGTCGCAAACAATTATTGATTGTTTTATGGGGGAGACTGTGGTGCTGGGTATCAAAGTAAAAACCGTTTTAGGAGTTGAAGGCCTGATTCCTCCCACATCCACAGAAGAGAAATGGAAAGTAATAACCAATAAAAACTTTACAATTGAGGCAGACGCAGTAATAATTACTACTGGTTCGGGAGCACAGATGTGGGGTATTATTGAAAAGCTGGGGCATAGTATTGTGCCTGCAGTTCCTTCGCTTTTTACTTTTAATATTAAAGATGAAAGAATACATGGGCTGGAAGGTCTATCTGTTGAAAACGCCACCATACAAATTACCGGTGAGCCAAAATTAAATTCTACGGGTCCATTGCTGATCACTCATTGGGGAACAAGCGGGCCTGGCATTCTACGCTTATCAGCCTGGGGGGCAAGAAAACTTGCCGCCCTCAATCACAACTTTGAAATAAGCCTTAACTGGATAGGTGAAGAGCCTGACGATGTAAAGCAAAAAATAAAAGAGTTCAAAGAGCAACACCCCAAGAAAAATGTTTCCGGCAACAGCCCGTTTTCAATACCAAAAAGACTTTGGGAAAGATTGGTTAAAGTGGCGGTTCCCAATACTGCCTCTATCAATTACGCCGACCTATCAAATCAACAAATTGCACAGCTGACAGAGCAAATAACTATTTCAAAATATAAGGTAAATGGCAAGTCAACTTATAAGGATGAGTTTGTAACTGCAGGTGGAGTATTGTTGGATGAAATAGATTTTAAAACCATGCAAAGCAAAAAACTACAGGGCCTTTATTTTGCCGGAGAGGTTTTGGATATTGATGCTATTACCGGTGGCTTCAACTTTCAGGCAGCATGGACAACCGGTTCCATTGCGGGCAGTTCTTGTTGAGCAACCGGTAAGGTAAACCAGAATATACTTCCTTCTCCTTCTTCGCTTTCAACCCAAATTTCGCCACCGTGTATGTCCACTATCTTTTTGCAAATGGCAAGTCCAACACCGGTGCCATCGTAATTGATTTTACTGTGCAACCGCTTAAACGCTTTAAACACAGTATCAAAGTGTTTATCCGGAATTCCTATTCCATTATCTTTTACAAAATATCTTACCATACCGTCCTGGTGAGCGCAACCAATAGTAATTTGCGGCATTCGGCCATGGTGGCGGTATTTAATGGCGTTAGAAACTAAATTTTGGAACAACTGAACCAGCAATTGTTTCTCGCCAACTACACCCATGCTGCCCGAAGTATAAACCTGCGCATCGCTTTCGTAAATTGCTTTTGCCAAAGTACTTTTCACTTCGGTTATCACCACATGCATATCCACCTCTTCAAGCTTTTGTTCTATCACATTCAGTTTTGAATAAGCAAGAATATCATTGATAAGGTGCTCCATTTGACGGGTACCTTTCTTAACGTAAGTGATATATTCTTCAAGCGCTTCAGCATCCACATCGTTATTATCCATTTCCCTGTTTATAAGCGTTACAAAACCCGATATGGTTCTTAGGGGCTCTTTAAGATCATGCGAAACAATGTAGGCAAACTCGCTAAGGTGCTGGTTGGATGTGCGGAGGGCGTGAGTTCGCTGTTGCACCATCTTTTCAAGTTCTTCGTTCTGTAATCTGAACCGCGCCGCGTATTCCTGATTCTGTTGAAAAAGTGCTTCCATGTACGACAGCAACCAGGTAGTTATTGCAGCAATGATCATCATACCGGCCGAAACGGTTACAAAATGTTGCCATACCATCAGCGCCATGCCATCAACACCTTTTAACTGGTGGGCAATTATTAGTGCGTGAATAAAAAGCATCACTTCAAAAGCGGCTCCGTAGTAATACAGAAATTTCTTTTCGCGAAAAAATGAAACCACCAGGAAATAAGCGCCCAGGCAGGATACCATGGTTATATACAGCCGGTAACGAATGGCAGGGTCAGTAAAATAAAAATCGCGCACTACACCCTCCAGCAATATCATCGCCAGTATAGAGCAAACCATCACGTGACCCGAAATTTCAATTTTTTTAAGTTTGAAGAAAACAAGCGAAGCAAGCATTCCGCTTATAGCCAGGCTATCGGCTAACAGGTAAATAAGCCCATCTACAAAATACAGTTGGCCAAAAAATATAAAGATGACAAAGGAAAGCGCGGATAAAATAATATAGAAAAGATAACCTATTTTTTGTCGCTCAAAATAGGTAGCATCATCAAACCCCGAAAGAAAAAATCTTTTAAACATCGCCATCGCTTAGCTGAACCCTTTTAAGGCGTTCATAGTTTAACGCAGGCAAAATAAATAGGTTAGCGTTGGAACATATATTTAGTACAAGCCGTAACTTGTCCTAACAATTTAGTAGCATTTTTATGTGTCCGAAAAGGCTATTTTATCTCTGCCGGTGCTGCTTTCTTTCCAAAGTTTGGCAAATCGAACAACCAACCCACATAATAGATAGCGCCTATTTTAGGCGAACCCACCGCTTCTATGTGTTTGTTGTTGTAAACGTTAGAAGCTCCTAAACGGATAGTGGAGTTCGCTTTTTCGATCTCGTAAAACAATTGTACATCCAACGTATTGAAGCTCGGAACGGTTCCATCGGCAAATGGACTTTCCCACTGGTAGGAGGTAACCCATTTAAAGTTGGCACTAAAGCCAAGCCCCTTCCAAACCTTATTGCCCGCTATACCGATATTGAATTTATGCTTGGGCGTATTGAATCCTGAAAGGATAATGGCACCGCTGTTGCTCAAATTCTTGTCATCAAGATCGGCGTAGGTGTAATTTACATACGGGGTAATTCCATGACCCACATAATAAGAAACACTAACCGCAGCGCCCCACGACGGAACTTTGCCCGCCGCATTTACCCATGTTGGCAATAACGTTTGATTGCCCATAATGATGTTGTTTACTCCCGATTCTGTACCAGCCATACCATTCGTGGTCATTACTGTTTGGCCGTTTATAACAGTATCCTTGTTTGGGTTGATAACCCTTGTAAAGCCAATAAACTTCTTGTAAATGCTGTAATAGGCGCTAAAGTCGATAAACACTTTGTTGCGAATATCTGTCCGGTAACCAAATTCGATGGAGGTAACCTGCTCGGGTTTTATGGGCGCCAATTGTATGGCCTGCAACAGGTTTGTTGCGCCTGTTAGATCGTTCGGATGCGCCGTGTAATAAGCCGAGTAATCATTTACTGACTGCTGCGTGTACAGGTTGTTCATACCATTAAGATTGCCCACCAGTTTGATAAGGCCTATGTCCAGGTACAAATACTGATCCTGCAGGGTTGGAGTACGGAAAGCCGATGCCGCCGAAACCCGGAAAGTATGACTACTATTTTTCGCTTTATAAGTATAAACCAATGATCCCCTCGGCGAGACCTGGGCATTAAAGTTGGAGTTCTTATCTACCCGCAAGGAGCCTATGATCTTAAACTGGTCGTTAAATAACTTTTTGGTTGCCATTAAATAAGCCCCCACTTCCTGCACCCTTATTTTTACGTTCCCGGTATCCGCCAGAATAGTTCCGCGCGAGTTAGGCAGGTAAATTCTATACGAAGCTCCGGTAATGATATCCAACCATTTTACAAAGTCCCAGTTGTATTGGCCCTCCACATGCACCAACGCCGACTTATCGTAAAACTCTGTTCCGGTTAATGAGTTTTTATCCTTGATGATCTTGCTGAAGGTGTCGGTGAATTGCTGGGTGCCTGAACGGTACCATGCTCCGGCAGCAACACGGCGGGCTACGTTTCTTGCACTATCAAGTACCCATTGGTTTTGGGTACCATCAAAGCAGGTTTGGCAATTGGCAATACCGCCAACCAAAGTATCAATAGTATTAAAATACGCCGTTGAAAAACGGGTAACATAATCAGGCACCGCAGCGCGTGATTCATAGGCCCCTGTTAAACCCAGGTTATACGATTGGCCCGCATCTTCGATAGAAGCATAAGCGCGGATAAAGAAGTTTTTTCCTTTCAATTCCAATCTTGGTTGATTGAAGAAGAAATCTTTGATCTGGTATCTTGCCGTAGCCTGGTAAACAGCGGTACCGTAACCAAATTTGTAGGTACCCGATAATTCCAGGTTATCCGTAAATCTGTAGTACAAACCTGTAGAAAATTTAATGTTCTTGGCATTATAATCTGCTAATTCCTTTTCCATATAACCCGGTGCCTGTACACCTACAAAACCTTTAGGAACTGTAGGATCAAAATTGCTGGCAGCAGGGTTAAAGGCCAGCCAACTGGTTAAGGCAACATATTTGTTGTGATCTTCGGTAGTAACAGGGCAGGTTGGGCAGTAAGGTTTTACCGCGTTTTGTTGCAAGGCCGAGTTTAAGTTTACGTTGGCCGAAATATTGCCATAACGATTCAACGAATCATCGGTAGCAGGCCAGTCAGATAACTGTGAAAATTCGCCGGTAAATTTAAAGGCCAGCTTATTCTTTTTGCCAAAGGTGTTGGCATAACGCAATTGCAGATCCATATAAGGGCCTGGGACAGTGGTTCCTCCGCCTTTTAGCTGAACCGCAAATCCTTTAAAATCGTAAGGGCTTTTGCTGTTCATCGAAATTACACCTTGCATGGCGTTAGCACCATAAAGTGATGAAGCCGCACCGGAAACAATTTCAATATTTTCAAGATCAAGATCATTGGCACCCACCATGTTACCAATTGGGAAATTAAGCCCCGGAGCTTCTTTATCTACTCCATCAATAAACTGTTTGGTACGCAATGAACGGGTATCGCCAAAACCGCGGAGGTTAATTACCTTAAAACCGAATGAGGTAGTAACAATATCCACTCCTTTAAAATTACCGATACTCTGGTAAAAATCGCCTGAAGCAGCTGAGCGTATTTCACGCGCTGTCATCTTCTCAATTTGTACAGGTGCTTCTTTAATTGACTCGGCAACACGAGATGAAGTAACCACCACTTCGTTACCCGCAATGTCCGAACTTTCGATAGTGATATTAAAGTTGGTAGTTGCCCCAATTGGCATATCCTTTACCACGTAACCCACATACGACACGCGAAGCGTTTTGGCATCGGCCGGCACGGTCAGTTTAAAATTACCATTAGCATCGGTGGCCGTTCCAACCTGGGTGCCCTTAACTAAAACCGTAGCGCCTACCATCGGCTCCTTGCTGCGGGAGTCAATAATTTTTCCGGTAAGGACTTTGTTTTGCGAAAAGAGTAAAAAAGTAGAAAGGGTGAGCGAGCAGAGGAGTAAAAATTTCTTCATCGGGGTACAGGGTTAAGTTTACATCAATAATATGCAACAGCCGAAGTTAAGAAATTATTTAAGCCAGCAAATTTTTGTTAAGAAAAGGGAGGGCCGATGACTTAATTTTCGCACGGAGAGAAAAGGCAGAGAATGCAAAATACAGAGAATACAAAAAGGGATGTGAATTGTCAGCGAACTCCTTTTTGCATTACCCCGGATGTTTTTCTCCGTGCGAAATAATTATTGAACAACACCTATAATTACGCCAAAGTTACCACCGGTGTCGCTCAAACCATTTTCGGGCAAGTACATACGAAGGACAAGAGAATTCGGGAAGAATAATTTTTCAAGTGAGGTGTGTATTTACTACTTCATTCCAAAGGTATTAAAAGGTATCCTTGTTGCATTCGAATTTTTATATTCTTAAAGAATCAATTATTTAACCTTGAATCGTCAACTTTACCTCCTCAATTCTACGCATGAAAAATAAAGCTTCCATTTTCTGTCTTGTGCTACACCTGCTGTTTTTTAAAAGCCATTCACAAGTTAACATGGTTAAACTTAAAGATGGCCCCATATCTCTGGCTAAAATTGAAGCAAAACGCGTAGTGTTACCTAACGGTTGGGGATTAACACCCCTTGGAAGCGCCCTGCCACTTGGCGATCTGCCATTGAATATTGCGGTGTCGCGTTCAAAGCAATTAATGGCTGTTACCAATAACGGCCAAAGCGAGCAAAGTATTCAACTGCTCAATGCACAAAAAGAAATTATACTGGATACCGTTCGCGTAGGAAAATCGTGGCTCGGTTTAGCCTTTAGTGATGATGAGCAATCTTTATACGCGAGTGGCGGCAACGATAATTGGATACTGCGTTTTTCCATTAAAAATAAACGATTGGCTGTTGAAGACACTTTTGTGCTGGGCAAACCCTGGCCGGTTAAGATCTCCCCCGCCGGAATTGCCCTGGATGATTTAAAACATCGGTTGTATGTAGTGACCAAGGAAGACAATGCATTGTACCTTATAGATACCAAAAGCAAAAAAACAATTCAGCGCCTTGAGTTGGGCGGCGAGGGCTACACCTGTTTACTTTCAAAC
>JAQBNQ010000583.1 GCA_028288545.1 Bacteroidota bacterium | reverse complement strand
GGTTTGATACTGTCAGAAAGTTTCAGGATGGAACCAACAGGGTTTTAATAGCAACCGATATCATCGCAAGAGGATTGGACTTATCCGGAGTATCGCACGTTATCAATTTCGATGTGCCGGAGGAACCGGAAAACTACATGCACCGTATAGGTCGTACCGGTAGGGCAGGAGAGGATGGAATTTCAATCACCTTCATTACCCCAAAGGAAGATGACTATCAAATAATGATAGAAGCCCTGATGAATCGCAAGATTCCTATTAAGCCTTTACCCGAAGGCCTTGAAATCTCAGATGTACTTACACCGGATGAGATACAGGTGGTAGTTACTAAAAACATACAGGATAAATTTCAGCACCGCACAGAACCAAAAGCCTTTCACGAAAAAAGCGCCAAGAACAAAAAGGTAAACGCCCATTTAACCCGCGCTGACAAACACAAGCTGAAATACGGCAAACCGAAGACAAGGGGGCAGAAAAAGAAAGGGTAACCTCTGTTTTTCTTTTTAACAATCGTTTCTATTAGTAGATATAAGTAGAAACCGGACATATTATTAAATGATTACTACTTATTGTAAATCAATCTATTGTGTCGGGAAACTACAAATACTCCAATTCCCGGGTTTTTTGAAGTAGAAATTACCGCGTCGGCATCATTTCCCCTTAAAACATTAGATTTAAATTTTTATAATATTTTGTATCGCGACTGTTAAGCATAAATGGTGTCATGCGATTGTAATATTTGTACCTGGATTTATCCACATGGCCCAATAGGAGATATAAATTCAATATTGTATTTATATTTGTTTTTAAATCGCCTTAATGAAAAGAATTTCCTTTCTTATAATAGTATCCCTTATACAAAGCAGCTTAATATTTGCCTGCAATTCCAGTTCAACTGTAACGGTCACTGCTAATCCCACAGTTATATGCGCGGGAGATAGTGCCCAACTATGTGCAACATCGGGTTTTGTCTCCTATCAATGGAATTCCGGGGCTTCAGGGCAATGTATTTATGTTCATTTTGCCGGTAACTATTATGTAACTGCTACTGATAATATCGGCTGTACCGCTGTATCAAATCATCTTCCAATAAGTGTCCATCCTGTTCCTCCTGTTTCAGTAAGTGTTAACGACGATACACTGATGGCTTACAACGCCGCAAGTTATCAATGGTATTTAAATGGCTCACCTATTAATGGTGCAACCTCTTCTATGTATATTGCATTGGCCAGCGGCAGCTATTCTGTATTGGTTACTGATACCAGTGGATGTTTAGCCCAAAGTTCTAACGTAAACGTAACCGTTTCGCTCTCTGCCTCTCTCGGTCCCTCTCAGTCTGTTTGCCGTGGCACCACAGACACATTAAGACCATTGGTCTCGGGTGGTCTCCAACCTTATTCATATAGTTGGAGTTCATCTGCCGATTCGCTCAGTTGTTCTCTTTGTCAAAACCCTGTAGTCACCATCCATCAAAATTCAGTTTTTACGGTAACAGTTACTGATGCTAACAATCTTACTGCAGTTACATCAGTATCTTACACTTTGTCTTCCGCTTGTATTAATTGCACTTCGGGACCATCTGCCTGCATTCCTAACGGCGCGGTCATTGGGTCCGGATTTGAAAACCCAGATACCACTCCATGCATCGTGCAAAATATAACTTACAACCACGCAATCCAGTTCAATACATACAGCACTATTAATTTCCAGGGCACCCAAAATGTGGATAGCATTCAATTTGTGCATGTCGACAGTTTACCTTGCGGATTGTGCTGGTCAACCTGCCATGCCAATAATACTTTCCGGGCCAACGAAGCGGGCTGTCTTGATATTAACGGAATTACCAACGATGAAGTTGGCCAATACAAATTATCTCTTGGTTTAAAGGTTTGGATAAACGGAAATACCCTCCCCCTTACGCTTAGTCCGGTTTTGCTCGATCAGCTTGGAATTAAATTGTGGGTCCGTGTTCGATCAACATCGGGTCAATGTTTAAGCGTGGATACCTCAGCTTCAGCTTTTAATTTAAGCACCAATCCCGCTAATTGCCAAAACCAATCATTTTTGGTAGACCTTGGTGCCGGTCAAAACTTCTGCTCAGGTACTTCAACAATATTAGCGCCAATCATTTCAGGCGGTCAGGGTCCTTATACATATTTATGGAGTTCCACCGGCGATGCACTAAGCTGCGATACCTGTGCTAATCCCTCTGTCACAATTACGCAAAACTCAATCATCACCGTTACAGTTACCGATATCAGCAATGTTACCGGCACCGCAACCGTAACTTATTCAACGGGGGCTTTGCTTTCCCTACAGGTTACAGCCAATGGCAGCACGAACTTCTGCACTGGTGACAGCGTAACCTTAACAGCGGCCAGCGGATTCACAAACTACCATTGGTCTAACGGTTTAAATAGCGAATCAATAGTTGCAAGCGTTACCGGTGTTTATAACGTAACCGCAAGTACTACTGGTTGCAGTGCCACCGGTTCTATTGGCGTAACAGTATTTCCTTTGCCTGCTATACAATCAATTGTGGGCTCGCCGTCTATTGTTCCTTTCCAGGTTTATGTTTATGCGGTAAACGCTGTTTCAGGAATCAATTATTACTGGAATGCACAAAACGGAGCGGTGCAATCCGGCCAGTTAACGAACAGCGCAAACATTATCTGGAATGCCACTGGCCCCTACCTTTTGCAGTTGGTTCAAACCAATAACGCAACCGGATGCTCCGACACTTTAACCCTGGATATACTAACCGGAATAAATGATCTTAGCCCGTCCAACCCAATTGTGTATAGCTTCTATTCCAACGGCACTAATACAATACAGGTAAATTTTGGAAGGCCAGTTGTCTACTCGCTAAAGCTTTATGAAACTTCAGGCCGCCTGGTAATGTCCATACCAGCTTCTGCTGCTAATCAGATAACGGTTCCCGGTACTATCTCAAAAGGAATTTATATGGTTGAAATATCGGGCAAAGATTTATTGCACCGCAGCAAAATTTTTGTGCAGTAGTTTCAAAGGTGCAATAATCATCTTTGACCGTTATCTCCGTGTTTTCCGTGCCACCTTGTTGTTTGTGTATTCCCCGTTAATTATTTAAAATTTCCCCGCACCCATTGCGTTGAGTATTCCTAAATATTACTTTTGAATACACATAAAAAAATACAGTCCATGAAAATTGCGATGATTTTGTTTGCGCTTATTTCTTTCTCGGCCCTTCATGCGCAGGATAGCACCAAGGTGAAAAAGAAATCATTTACTGATAAGGTGAAAGAGATACCGGACATGCTGATTGCCCAGCCCGACAAAGGGGTGGATACTATGGCCAACAAACTTCGCAACGATAACTTATACATCACCATCAATCCGGTTTGGAAGGACAAGGGCACCAACATTGGTAATGATCTTAAACTTCAAAAGATAAACGAAGAGCCTTTAAACGAAACCTTTCCGCTATCCGACAAAAAGATATTGAACGGAATGGTACTGACTATGCTTACCCAAAAGAAAACTGCGCAGGATAAGAAAGATGCTTTGGCTAACCAGGTACGAACCCATTTACTGGCCATATACAAGGAGTCCGGAAAAGCCTCCACACCAACCGAAACTAATACCCAGGTAAACTCCATGATAAGCGGCCCTGAGGCATTTACCACAGCGGAAGGTAAAACAGGGGAATTGTATTTTGTAAACGATATCCAGACTGAGCAATCTAATTTTCTCATCGTGCTTATCCTGCCAGGCACCAAGCCAGGCACTACCTGCACCGTTCAGTTTAACTACTACCATTATAACTACGAAACCAACTACCCGGACGACATTCTGGAACTAAAGGCCTTCGGCTTCTCTGATGACCAAAAAGAGTATGTCGAGTTTACAAAAAAGATGCTTAAGTCCTTGCAAGTTCAGTAAATATTCTCTACTTGTTAAGAAGTCGGCTTTAAAGTCCCCCTTTGGGGGATTTAGGGGGCCAGATGTGGAAAATTTCCCTTCCAATACCCTTGCAAGGGGGGTGACGATTTACTATATTTGGGCGCCTAAAAGCAAGCTAATTGCATATTAACGCTTTATGGCCAAAATTGGATTAAGTTCAGCAGACCTAAAAATCAGATCAAAAAATGAGTGACGAATTGATTCCCGAAGAGCCAACAACCGGTGGGCAAGACCAAAATCTCCGCAATTTACCCCGTATTATTCCTATAAATATTGAAGAGGAAATGAAGACCGCTTACATTGATTATTCAATGTCGGTAATCGTTTCACGGGCTATTCCCGATGTGCGCGACGGTTTAAAGCCCGTGCATCGCCGGGTTCTTTATGCTATGAACGAACTGGGACTTGCTCCAAACAAAGCGCATAAAAAGAGTGCCCGTATCGTAGGGGAAGTGCTCGGTAAGTATCACCCGCATGGTGATTCATCAGTTTATGACGCCATGGTGCGTATGGCCCAGGATTGGAGCTTAAGATATCCTTTGGTGGATGGACAAGGTAACTTCGGAAGTATCGATAACGATCCGCCGGCGGCTATGAGGTACACCGAAGCCCGTTTGCGCAAGGTTGCCGAAGATATTTTGGCCGATATTGAAAAGGATACA
>JAQBNQ010000577.1 GCA_028288545.1 Bacteroidota bacterium | reverse complement strand
CGTATCTTGGTATACGATAACCTGCAGATTTTAGAACGAGAATTTTTTCCGTCTGCAAGGTTATTCTTATAATTTCGTCAAAGCTTTAAAATAGCTCCATGAAAAAAGAATCCGGTTTAGTTGTTTTGCTTTTGTTGTTCATCGGCTTTTTACCGGCCCAAATTGTTACCCCTGTTAAATGGACCTGGACCGCTACGCAAACCGCTAAGGGTACTTATAAACTTACGTTTACTGCTAAGATTGATGGCAAATGGCACACCTACTCGCAATACATTGGCGATGGAGGCCCGGTGCCAACTAAATTTACCTTCGATGCAAAAAACAAGGATGTTCAATTGGTAGGTAAAACCACCGAAACAGGCCCTAAGATACACGAAGGCCATGACCCGGTTTTTGATATGCAGTTGAAGTATTTTGAACAAAGCATGACCTGCGAGCAGACGGTAAAAGTTTTGAAGGATACCAAACTAAAAGGCACTTTGGAGTTTATGGCCTGCGACGATTCGAAGTGTTTACCGCCGGATGATATTGAATTTGAGTTTGATTTAAAGGCTGGCGGTACGGGTGTTAAAGTTGCTTGGGATACTACTTCAAAATCGCAGGTTAATCCTGGTAGCAATGTTAAGCCAAATAGCGCTGAGGTGCCGGCAGCAAATGCGGGTCAAAAATCTTTCGACTCTGCTGTTCAAGCTGCAATACAAACTTCTATCACTAAAGATTCAGCCAATCAAAATAATGCCGGCTCTGCAGTTGCATCGGCTAAAAGATTTGGAACACCCATTTCTAATTGCGGCATGGAAGAAAAAAAGGACCAAAGTATCTGGATGATCATTGTACTTGGTTTTTTGGGCGGGTTGGTGGCCCTGGTAACACCCTGCGTTTTCCCTATGATACCACTTACCGTTTCTTTTTTTACTAAAAGAAGTGAGAGCAAAACCAAAGGAAGGTCAGAGGCTTTTTTTTATTCATTTTGCATCGTGCTCATCTATTTTTTACTGACGGTTCCGTTTTTGATATTTAATATTTCACCAGACTCGTTAAATGAATTCTCCACCGGTGCGCCATTGAACGTTTTCTTCTTTGTCATCTTCCTGGTTTTTGCTTTTTCTTTCTTCGGCTTTTACGAAATTACCTTGCCTTCTTTTATTGCCAACAAGGCCGATTCAGCTTCGAACATTGGCGGACTTGCAGGAATATTTTTTATGGCCCTTACATTGGCAATAGTTTCGTTTTCCTGCACCGGTCCTATTATTGGATCGCTGTTGGTAGGGGCTTTAAGTTCGGCAAGTGGTAAGTTGCATTTGGTGGCAGGTATGACCTCGTTTGGTTTGGCCCTGGCCTTGCCCTTCGGTTTATTTGCATTGTTTCCGGGAATGATGAAATCATTGCCTAAATCTGGCGGATGGTTAAACTCGGTGAAGGTGGTGCTTGGTTTTGTCGAACTTATTTTTGCCATTAAATTTTTATCGAACGCCGACCTGGTTGCGCACTGGGGCATATTAAAGCGCGAATTATTTTTGGGACTATGGGCTTTAATGGGAGCGGGCTTATTCTTTTACATCATTGGTCTTCTTAAGTTTCCGCATGACTCCGGGATCTCAAAATTTTCGCCGGTAAGGATCGTAGCTGCGGCGCTGGCTTTAGTTTTTACCGGATATAGCGCTTATGGAATATTTGGCAACGACCTTCATTTTTTCAGCGGATTTCCTCCGCCAAAATTTTATTCATACTCCGTAAAGAAAGCAGCTATTGAACCCATTAAGAACGATTACGAAGCCGCCCTGGCAAAAGCAAAGGCCGAGCATAAGCCATTAATGATTGATTTTACCGGATGGGCCTGTGTCAACTGTCGTAAAATGGAGGAAAACATATGGACAGATGTAGAGGTACAAAAGAGATTGGCTGATAAATATGTCATCGTTTCGCTGTATGTGGATGACAAGAGGGAGTTACCCGAAAACGAGCAGTATAAAAGCGAATTTTTCCACGGAAAGCAAATTAAAACACTGGGCAACAAATTCAGCGAAATGGAGGCCAAGTACTTTGATAGAAATACACAACCTTATTACGTATTGGTTTCGCCCGATGAGAAATTGCTAACGCATCCTTCTGATTACACGCCCACTGCCACTGCCTACGTTCAGTTTTTAGATTGTGGCTTAAATGCGTTTAAGCAGTTAAGTCAGAAATAGTGGGTTTCAGTTCGATAGTTTGTTTGAATACAAATTTAAAAGTGGTCCCACCTTCGGGGTTATCTTCCACCCATATTTTACCGTTCATACTATCTACAATTTTACGGCAAATTGACAAGCCTATCCCGGTACCTGAATACTCACGGGCAGTATGGAGCCGCTGAAAAATTTCAAACACCTTTTCCCGATGATTCTGCGGAATTCCAATGCCATTATCCGAAATGGAAATTTCAAGTTCATCTTTTTTTCTTACACATTTTACGCGAATTACCGGTGTGGCGTTTTCATTATATTTTATTCCATTGCCTATTATATTTTGGAATAGTTGAAGCATTTGAGTTCTGTCTGCCATTATCTCGGGTAGGCCGGTAGTTATGATCTGCGCGCCCCGTTCTTTCATCAAAGCCTCAAGATTCAGTTTAATTTCATCCACAACGCTCTGTAATTTTACGGGTTGTATGTGCGGGTTGGCATCCACCTTTGCAAGGCGCAGTAGATCCATGATCAATTGTTCCATGCGCTTGGATCCATCCAGCGCAAAGCCAATAAATTCGTTCTGTTGAGGGGTAATCGATTCGTGCAAACTTCTTTTTAAAAGATTCATGTATGAATTGACCATCCTCAATGGCTCGCGTAAATCATGCGAGGCAACGTGGGCAAATTGCTTCAACTCGTTGTTGGAGTTTTCCAGTTTATGTACATAAAGTTTTATCTCCTCGTTCTTTTCTTTTAGCAAGGCAGTTTCTTTTTCCCGTTGTTCAGTTTCAAATTCTTTTTTAACACGGGTTAATGCATTTGTTTTTTCGATATTAAAAAAGTAGCGAAGACTTTCAGTGTATTTGCGCTGATAGTGAAGTGCGCCTTTAAAGTCGCCCACTTCGGCCACGAAATTGGCCAACAATTGATGGACCATTGAAAGTTCGCGCTTATTATCCAGCTTAATGAACATTTCCTCTGCATCCAATAACTCGCGAATGCCTTCTTTTTTTCTACCAGATGCAAATACTGTTTCACCCAAATCAATTTTTACACGGGCAGTTTCGTACTGCATGTTGTTGGCGGAAAAATACTGCAACGCTTCAGTAAGATATTCTGAAGCCTCTTCGAGTTTATGGATACGCAACAATTGAATGCCAAGGTTAGCCTTTGTAAGGGCCATACTATACAAATCATTTTTACGCTGGTCTATTTTAAGTGCCTTGAAAAGTATTTCTATGGCTTCCACATACATTCCTTTGCTTTCGAATATCCCTGCATAAGCAACATAGCTTTTTGAAAGTCTGAAGCTGTTATCAATTTCTTCGTAAATTTTGATTGCCTTGATGAGGTATTCTTCGGCTGAAATTTCGAGTTCTGATGAATTTAAAAGCACAGAGGCATTATAATAAAACGAAGCCAGGTAGCCGATTTCTTTTTTATCAAGGGTTTTTCGCGATTCGAGTTGTTTGAGACCCTTCATATAACTTTCCTGGGCCGAAAAAACTTCTCCCTTTAATTGATATGCATTGCCAAGGGTCATGTAAAATTTATAGCAAAGCTCAGCTCCTTCGTCTTCGTTTAGCTTGTTAAGCCCTGCATTGCAAAGCTGAATGGCCTTATCGTAGTCATTAGCTACCAGGCAGTAATAAAAAGCAAGTAAGTAGTTAGCCGCCGCAATATATTTTAGCTCGCCGGTTTGCAATGCCAGACGCATTACTTCCTCGGCTAAAGGCAGCCCTTCGGGATTTCTCCGCTCCGATAAACTTTCGGCTTCAAGGATCATTTTATCCAGATCCGGAGCCAGTATTAGTAATTCGCCCATACACTATTGGTTATAGGGTCTTTACGGCAAAACAGTTAAAAGGTTTCTTAACGGCCCGGGAATCTTAGCTTATCGCGACATGACTAAAGTCATACTTTCAAAAATATTGGCTCAATTAACTTTGGCAATTCTGATTTTACGAAAAGGACTACGCAAATGATGAAGGTTAGAAACGTCGCCGTTGGAAACTTAACGTGCAAATGTAACAATTGGCTGGAGCACTGGTGCCGGTATGGTGGAGGTTTTGTGCCCAAAAACTGCTCGGAAAAAAGTTGTAACAATAGTGATTTGGTTGGTGCGCATGTACAAAAGAACGATTCACTGGATAATCAAACCTATATTATTCCATTATGCACTGCCCACAGCCATCAGCGTGAGGTAATGACGATAATGGATAGCCGTGCATTGGCATTAGCAAACCCTGATAAAACCTGTGGGGGCTATTAAAAGCATATTAACCAGTTACCTTATTTGGGCGACAAGCCAGTGCTGAGCCTAATCAGACTATCCAAAACGACCGAAAATTTTTCATTTCCCTGGTCGTTAAAATGTTGGTTTTGGTAACTGATGTAGTCTTCAAATTTTGCCTCAGTAAAAAAGCGGGTTTTAGTTTCGAGTTCCTTAAATTCCGGTCGTGCGGTTTTTTGTAGCCATGTACTATCTCCTTTTGAATTTTGTATTCCCGGAATGAGGGTAAATACGCAAGGGACATTATTTTGGGTGGCAATCGAATTAATCGCTTTCAGATGTTTATTGGTGACGCCCTGCAAGGGCGTAGTGTCTTTAAATTTAAAACACCATGAGCGATGAATCTCCGAAACGAGGACTGTTGCTAGTGACGAGCGTTTAACGTATTTTAAAAAAAAGTTTCCATTGATAGCCCGGTAGTTGACGTAAAAAAAATATTTATAGGCCTCTTCAAATGTTTTGAAAGTTTCTGCTCCAACCACGCCTTCCATTACAGCTGTTTCCGTGTTAATGCCATTATTTGCGGCACTATAATATAAAGGAACTCCCGGCATAGGTTTTCTATCAAATTGCATCATATCATTGTCGCAACATACTATCACAATTAAATCAGGTTTTATTGGCTTAAGATATTCCTCAACAACCAATCGGTAATTTAGCGGGTCCATCCCACCAACTCCGAAATTAATGACTTCGTATTGAGAGGCATTTTTTCGTAATAATTCTACAAAGGATTTGTTCCAACTTGTTGAAGAGACACCCTGCACAAAGGAATCGCCGATTATCATCACGATTTTTTTTCCGCTCTTTTTGATAGAATCGAGAATGTAGGCCGTATAATTGTAAGTTGATAAAAAACCATCTACGTTGATTTTACTTCCATTCGGCATATTGTAAGCCGGGTTATATTTGGTTAATCCCAATGAGTCGGTGATGTTTATGTGGTCTTCGGCAATAACATCTACCCTGTCAAAATTGCGGTAATACATTCCCGGAGAAACTCCATTATACCGCAGGCGCATGTCTATGCAAAAAAACAGAAATAACATCAATAGAAAATTAAATGCCATGACCTTGGTAGTGGGAAACACTTTTTGCAGGAGATAAAAGACAAGGCTTAAAAACAAAAAAACAATCAGCAAGCCATAACCCCAGGGAATGAGCAAAATACCTTTTTGATAATTGAGCCATTTATACGGAATACTGGTTTCGAATAAGAGGCAAAGGCCTGGAAGTAATGATAACGCCAAAACTACCATTGCCAGGATGAAAATTGCTTTTTTTAAGAAGGACCGCGTTTTGCCCATAACTGTCGATGAAACTAATCATAACTCTTTAGATAACCATAGCTGCCTGGTAATAAGGTGGCGATGGAGAATTGCTAATGTCATCAGATGGCTGACTAATTGTTCCCCGCAGGATTCTGAACGCCGCAAAGGCAAAGTCATCAATTTTGATGCGAAGCTCGCATCGTATAGCGGATATGGATATTTATCCCCGTCTTTCAAGTTGCTATAAAATAGCCTTAGGCCGTGCACAACCCATGCCTAATAGAAAAGATACCCAGCTCTATATCATTTTTGATTTTCAGCTTTTTCATAAGATTGGTGCGGTGCGTTTTGAAAGTTGAATAGGAAATACCCAGAGAACTTTCAATATTTAAACGCGAAACCCCGTTTGCCAGTAGGGCAAGCACTTCTCTTTCCCTACATGTTAGTAGTTCCTTCAACTCAATATTGTCGTTTGATATGTTTGACGAACGCGTTGAGGTGTAGGGCACATGAGAGAAAAAGCCTTTAATAGTATTGTTCATCAGGTTGTTTAAAAAGCAGGCAATTATTTCGGGGTCGGTGCTTTTCATAAAATAGGCATCCACTCCACATCTCCGGGCCTTTTTTACGTATTCTTCCGAATCGTATTGGGTTAAAATTGCAAGGTAAACGCCGGGATAAAACCGCTTTATCTCTTCGCAAACATCAAAGCCGCTTTTTGAATAAAAATTAAGATCAAGAAACACCATGTCTGGCGTGTCCTCGCGCAGGTTTTGCATTAGTTCGGGATAGGTGGAGTAGGTGTTTACGCACTTTACAATTGGCAAGGTGCGGAGGTAATCGGCAATTCCCTTTAGAAAAAGATGCTGTGGGTCGGCAGCAGTGATGGATAATGTTTTGTTCATGGGGGTGGGTGTTTTAGTATTTAAAATGCTATTGCGGAATAAATATGGAGGATGGCAGATGACTTATATGACTACCTTACCAGTTGACAGGGTTCGTTTATCCTTTGGCAGGGTTTGGGGGATATTTGACTGGGCTTTTTTAGGAAGGCGTTTATTAGGAGAGGGGAAATTGTTCAGACCATGCCCGATATAGAGCCTTTTGGCGGAAGAAATTAAGTAAATTTGGTACATCAATAATATGAAAAATTATCCCTCCCTTCTTGCCATAATGATGTTGGCTTGTTTTCAGCTTTTACAATCATGCGGAAAAAAATGCGCCGATTGTTTACCATCGCCAAGTCTTTCCATCGATGCATTTCCACTGATAAATGGAGATTCATGGACTTACCAGGTAACGGATAATAGTACCGGCCTGAAAGATACTGTTATGCTATACTTTGGGCCATATATGTCCCCAATTTATGTTACAGGAGATACGGCTCAGTATCATTTCCCGGCTTCTGTTGCGTCGCAGATAATTGACTCTGGTACCATTACAATATCCAGTTCATCAACGACTACTTACGTTACTTATCAGCCTAGCAGTGTGAATGGCCCTTTTAGTTTTCTTATACTTGATTTTCCTATGACGAAAAACAATACCTGGACGGGATACTACCCGGGTGATAAAATGACCGTAAGCAATATGCTTGGCACACTCCAGGTCCTGGATTCAACTTATCACACTGTTTATGAAGTTACGCGTAACTACGTTACACCTGGTTTTGTCATACAGGCAGTTATTAATATAGCGCCCGGAACAGGAATTGTTCAAGAGAATATTACTATCACCACCGGACCTGTTACTACCTCGCGGACTTTGAAGCTGCTTCGGAGCTCACTGCATTCATAAAGGCTTCATCGAATTTGCTAATCGTTTAATCCCTTCCCATTTAGAATTTGCTTCACATATTTTTCAATCCTGGCCTCGCGCGTTTTGGATTGCTTGGGGGCAGAAAAATAAAGATTGTAGGCTCTTTGCCGTCCGGGAGTCAATGCACTAAAAGCAGTTTTCAGCGCACGGTTTTCATCTAATTTATTTTGAAACTCTTCAGAGAATTTGAGTTGTGTATTCTTCTTAAAACTCAATTTTAAACCGGACTGCTCTACTTCAACGGCTTCTTTGATATATGCTTTTATAAGGCGCTTCATCTTAACTATTTCAGCAGCACTGGTGAACCTGATCTGCCTTGCCGACTGTACATTTTCTGTTTGCTGAATAAGGATACCCTTACTATCTTTTAACAAGGCACCTTTCATAAATAGAATGGCACAGTACTCTTTAAATGCATGTATCAGAACTACGTTTTTCTTCTGCAGGGTATAACATGGAACACCCCATTTTAATTCTTCAGTAAGCCCTGTGGTAAGGATGATCGTTCTCAATTGCTCTAATTCCTTCTTCCACTTTTTTGCTTTAATAAAATAGAAGTCAACTTTAGGATTTGTGCTACTCTTTGTCATAGTAGATTGTTTTAGTCAATACTCATTTATTTAAAAACAATACAATAGAACGCTGATGAACATGATTATTTATGATAGTTATGATAATGCGAAAAGCAAACACCTTGTATTGATCATAATTTAATCATAGCCATCATAATTTATCAGCGTTCTATTGCATTTATTTTTGCCAGTAAATTATTAAAAACATGAGAAAGGGGAATAAAAGTTTGGAGCCGGAATTTTTTGTGAAGAGTCTAAACAAAAAAAGCAGTTACGATTTTTAAATCATTAACTGCTTTTTACTTGTGTGGTTTGGGAGGGAATTGAACCCCCGACACATAGATTTTCAGTCTATTGCTCTACCAACTGAGCTACCAAACCTTATTTTTTGACTTCGGCAAAATCCTGACTTTTCATCGGGAGCGTTGCCAAACCGGTTTTAAGGGACGGCAAAAATAAATATTTCCGCCACTTTCCAAAACCACAATCAATTCAAATCAAGTATTTTGACCTGATATTTTTTCCGCTCCTTATTGGTCAGTTTTGCCGCCCGTAGCCAGGGATTAAGCATTTTGATGTGTTTGTAGCGCAATCCGTAATGTTCCGCAAAGTCTGCAATGTTCGAAATGGTGGAATCTACCTCAACTACCTTGTACTTGTAGGGCTGGTACAATTCGTCGGCATTTAGGGCATATCCGGCCCTTTTAGGGTTAGAAAAAATGATCTTCATTGCCAGCATCCGGAAAATGTAGCGCGAGGTTTCTGGATTAAAGTACATGTCGTAATAGTTATTGGTCTTTTGGTCCTTTATTCTCAGGCCCATGGCAGGTAAGCCTAGGTTGTAGGAGCCCGCCGCGATCGTCCAGTTGCCTAATTTATCTTTTGCATCTTTCAGGAAAGCACAGGCCGCTTCGGTTGATTTTTCGGTGTTGTATCGCTCATCTACTTCATCATCTACTTTTAGATTGTAGGTGGTGGCGGTTGCCTTCATAAACTGCCAAAAGCCTACAGCTCCGGCCGGTGAGGCTTCGTATCTGAAATTGCTTTCTATTAAAGCGAGGTATTTAAAATCGGTAGGTACGTTGTTCTTTTTCAGTATGGCCTCAATTTCGTCAAAGTGACGGTTGGCTAGTTTCATGCTTAGCAAAGTATTGGAGTGCCAGTAAACATTTAACTGCAATTCGCGCTCCAACCTTTCGCGCACATCGGGGTCTTCAAGCGGCACACGTTCGCCGGCAAAGTATAATTCGCCATCTATACTTACCGGGCTTGATGCCTGTGTGGAATCAAAACGGTAATTCCACTTTACATCGGGGCATTCGTTTTTAGTGCTGGCAAAAATGTTGACATGCTTTTGAACGAAGTAATTGTAACGGGCCAAAATAGTTGCTGAAGTAAAGCCAAGGAGAGTACAGATGATTACAATGGCGGGTATCCGGTATTTTTTTTGAAACATTAATGGGTTTTTAATCAATTGATTTTTTAAACACTGGAACTGTTGAACAGGGTTCGCCATACATAACAACGCGGGCTACCTTTGATAATTGCTGTGTTATCTGCACAAAAGCAGCTTCGGGTACTGCACGGTCGCCGCATCCTTTTACAACCACTCTTTGGTCTTTAAATACGGCCATATCCAATGCAGCAAGATTGCGGTAAAGAAAAATTTCCGTAGCATGTTCCAGCGGACTACAGGCCACATCTTTTGCAAGGGGCGCTAGTTCGGCACTCAATATCATATAAGCCCACATGGGTATAATAGCATTGTTTGAACAATACAGGGCTACATACTTATCCTTGTACTTATTCCAATCGGTTGTTTTAATCGTTTCTCTAAATTCCGCCTCCTTTAATATCAGGCCTTTAAACAGAAAATCTTTTAAATCAATAGCAATAATATCTTCGGGTTTAGGAAAGAAATTCTCAAGGTCCAGCGTTACCAGGGCCTTTTGTGCAACCTTATTTACAAGCGGTTTTGTATCCATAATCAGCGTTCAAATTTAACCCAAAATTTGCAGTCACTGCGGCTTTTTATTCTGGTAGCGATTAAGTGTTTGTAAGGCTTTCAGCTATTTTATTTTGGTGAGAAAACCCAACAAACACTAAATCGGGGTTAACCCGGATAAACAACTTTATCCTCTGATTCAGCTGCAAGTCCGGTTAAAACAAGAATTGTTGTGCAAGGTTTAAACGTTTAAAAACCTTATGTTTTCACTTAACTCAACCGGCTTAAAAACAAATCAGTCCGCTTTTTGGGCGGACTGATCTTATATTTTGATGGTTAAGTATCTACTAGAAGAAATCAAAACGGTTATCGTCAATGCTGGCAAGTTTTTTCTCAACTTCCTGTGCATCGCGGCTTTTGCCCATCAGTTTTTGCTTTAACTGGAAGGTGTACATGCCATAATCGCTGGCCTTAGGAGGATCCTGTACGGCAGTTGTCTGTATTGCATAAGCACCGGCATTTCCCTGTATAGGCTGAGAAAGCTTTCCTGCGGGTGAAGCAAGTGCGGCAGCCACTACCTTAGGCTCGTATGAACCATTTACGTTCGGGTTGCCAAAAGAGGCTCTCTGTGCTTCAGTTACCTGCTTTCCGGTTTTTGCAGCCAGGTCATCAGCACTTGCAGCTTTTGAATCCGTGATTTTCTTAGCAAGCAATTCGTACTTTTTAGTTTTAACCACTTCGGCTTTAACTACCTCACGTACTGCATCTAAATCAGGTAATCCTTTAGGGCGGATATCCTCTATCATGGCAACAAGGTGCTTTTTATCTACGGTATAAACCGGGGATACATCACCTTTCTTTCCATTAAATGCCCATTTAACCACATCGCGGGCGGGACCCTGAAGACCTTCAAGATCATAAGCATCTTTCTTTAAAGCGGCGATTGTATGGGCGTGTAATTTGGCGCCTGATGTTTTGAACTTTTCAGCGGTTTGGTTGTCGGCAGCAAAGCTGGTTGCAGCGGTGTAAATGTTCTTTTCAGTTTCAGGACTTGGAAC
>JAQBNQ010000571.1 GCA_028288545.1 Bacteroidota bacterium | reverse complement strand
TTTCCATTTCTTAAAAGAACTTGTTCGCCTCATCATCCGAATCAGCTATTATGTTTTTGCAATTGCTTGCTTAACTTGTCATTTCTATCAGCCCAAGAGAATCGCTCTCCTCAGCCCTTGGTTCCGTTAGCCCTTCAGCCTCCGTTACCTTTTGAACTACTCAGCTTTTCAGCCCTCATTCCCTTTTGAACTACTCATCAACCTTCGCTAACTTTCTTCCTTTTCTATTGGCCAATTCGCTTAGCCTCAACTTCTTTTGCTCCTAAAAGCTCCCTTCCGTTTCGGGTTGCAAAGGTAACAACCTTTTTCTCTTTTCCAAAACTTTTTTTATTTTTATTTTCCAAGTTTTGAACCGCCCTTTTTCACTTTTTCTCTCCTCGTTTGCGGGTTGCAAAGGTGTGAATTTTTTCTGGATTCCCAAAAAGTTTTTGAACTTTTTTTCTCCCTCTTTATTCACTCTCAACCTTTAAAGAACATCCCCGCTTCCTCGTTTGCGGGCTGCAAAGGTACACTCTTTTCCCCCTCCTCCAAATTATTCTTAGCCTTTTTCCTTAACACTCGCTTAACACCCTATTCTTCAGCTATAAAAAGTTTATGAGGCTCCTTCGCTCCCCCCTTCTATCTTCATCCACATCCTTTACCGTTCCTGTATTATCATTCAACAATTGTTGATCGCGTTTAGTAATGCATTAATTGCCCATTTACAGTGCTGTTCTATCACATACAAACGGCTATCCTGCATAATGAGGCCATCCTATTATATATACTACAAAGCTTTTACGCCTGCGACATATATCTAAGGAGTATACACTACCCGGTATCCGAACTACACTATTATAGTATATCATATATACTGTATAGTTTTTCGCGCGGCCGAAGGCAGCTTATTAAGCACATCACTCACGACAGCGTCTGCGTTAGGGATAGTAGCGGATACCGGCGCTGAGCACAATGCCCGCAGGCGTATGAGCGGATAGCCCGGGCCGCAGGCAACGCCATAACCTCATTTAATCAGCTGCACAAACAATCAAAGATTAACTTATGATTGCCGGTAAATGATGTAAGGAACACGGGAATTGTGTGCCTCTGGCACAAGAAAAGTCATTTATTTGCCTTCTACAACCTTTTGCACCTCTGGTGCCCCCTGTCAATTTCTCAACTCACATCCTTTACGTCACTTACTTGATGACATTGGGCGTACCGCAATACAATGGCATCCGCTTAAACGATTACGAGGCCTCACTTTATGAACGCTATGTTACCACCCCACCTTTTAATAGCATTAAATATTAAGTTTACACACCTATATATAGTGCAAAACACAAACAAACGTGCTATGGCCACCCCAGCCACATAGTTTCCCGATTAACGGGTCCTCAAAAACCGATATACCTTATATAAGAAACAACCGTTTTAACAGTATTAGTTTAACAAGACCATTTACTAAAATCAACAATAGTTAAAAGATGTTAAATACACTATATATATAGGTGCCAGGCCAATGCCTCGTTATATATTAGCAGCTAAATAAATAATTGACTGATTTATATTATTAATCTATCTTTGCAGAATGTTTAAAAAGCAACTAACGTTATTAGCCAGTGTTTTAGCCCTCGTAATTATTACGCTTGGCAGTTGTAAAAGCAAATACGAAAAGTTAAAAGCCAGTAACGATTACGCCAAAAAATACCAGGAAGCTATTAAGTACTATAACAAAAAGGATTATAACAAAGCTTTAGGGTTATTTGAGGTGCTGGTTGAACGTTATCGTGGACGTGAAGGTGCTGAAGATCTTTTTTACTATTACGCGTTTACGTATTACAAACAAAAGGACTATACATCGGCCAGATATCACTTCAAAACCTTTGCCGATACCTATCCCTCAAGCGCAAGGGCTGAGGAGTGCCGTTTCTTTTCGGCTTATTGCTACTACCTTGATTCGCCAATATTTTCACTTGATCAGGATAATACGTTAAAAGCTATTGATGCTTTGCAGTTGTTTATTAACCTTTATCCAAAAAGCGACCGTGTGGCCGAAGCCAGCAAGCTAATCCAGAACCTGCGCGATAAACTGGAAACCAAAGCTTATGCCAACGCCAAACTTTATTTAACCATCAGCGATTATCAATCGGCAGTGATAGCGTTCAACAATGCGCTACGCGATTACCCTGATACCAAGTACGGCGAGGAAATGGAATACCTTATTGTTAAAGCGCAATACCAATATGCTTACAAGAGCTTTGAAACCAAACAGGAAGAGCGTTTTAACCAGGCTATAGCTTACGCAGATCAGTTTGCCGAAAAATACCCGAACAGCAAATACCTGCACGAAACCCAAACTTATGCTAAAGAAAGTCAGCAAGGTATTAAACAGGCCCAGCGCCTTATTGCCGAAGCAATGAGCAATTCGAAAGTTGCCAAGAAACTGGCAAGTAAAGATACCGTAACTACTACAGCTCCATCTGAAAAAAATCAGCCGCAAAAAATACCATATTAATTAAGATATATTAACAAGTTAAATAAGATATGACAGCTAACAACAGCAATAAACCAGCAGCAGCAAGCAGCACTGTAACCCGCGATTTACGCGAGCTGGATACCAAAACACAGAACATCTATGAGTCGCTTGTGATTATGTCAAAAAGGGCAAACCAGATCTCGAACAACATTAAAGAAGAGCTTCACCAGAAACTTTCTGAATTTGCATCATCAAATGATAACCTTGAAGAAGTGTTTGAAAACCGTGAGCAAATTGAAATTTCAAAATACTACGAGAAATTACCTAAACCGTCATTAGTTGCCGTTCAGGAATTTTTAGACGGTAAAATTTACTACCGTAATCCTGCTAAAGAAGTTTAGCCCCCCGGCCCCCTTAAGGGGGATCAGGAACTTTATTAAAAATAACAAAAAACTCCCGCACGGGAGTTTTTTGTTATTTTTAACTTTTATAATCATTCCCCCTTTAGGGGTTAGGGACCTATGCTTAAAGATAAAAACATAGTTTTGGGAGTTTGCGGCAGCATTGCAGCTTACAAATCGGCGTTGCTGGTTAGGTTACTGGTTAAAGCAGGTGCTACCGTTAAAGTGGTAATGACTACCGATGCCGCTCACTTTATTACGCCGCTCACACTTTCAACCCTGTCAAAAAATCCCACATTGGTTGATTATTTTAAAGCCGATACCGGAGAATGGAACAATCATGTTGAGCTTGGCCTTTGGGCCGATATGTTGGTGATTGCCCCCGCCACCGCCAATACCCTTACTAAAATGGCTAATGGCCTTTGCGATAACCTGCTTAGTGCCGTATACCTTTCGGCCAAATGCCCGGTTTATTTTGCCCCGGCTATGGATTTGGATATGTGGCTGCACCCGGCTACCCGCCAAAACGTAAGCAGGTTGCAGTCATTTGGCAATATCATGATCCCGCCCGGAAACGGCGAACTGGCCAGCGGCCTGCACGGTGAAGGCCGGATGGCCGAGCCCGAAGAAATTGTCGCTTTTTTGGAAGCCGAATCAAAAAAAAAACTCCTTTTAGCTGATCAGAAAATACTGGTAACTGCCGGACCAACCTATGAAGCTATCGACCCTGTGAGGTTTATCGGTAACCATTCGTCGGGCAAAATGGGTTTCGCTATCGCGGATGAACTGGCTTTGATGGGCGCCGATGTTACACTAATAACCGGGCCTACAGCACAGATCAGCAAGCAACACAATATAAAAAGGGTAAATGTAACTTCGGCGGCACAAATGCTCGATG
>JAQBNQ010000570.1 GCA_028288545.1 Bacteroidota bacterium | reverse complement strand
TATCGCATCGCGGGCAATTTCGGCTCGGCAATTGGCATCACCCTCTGAAATTATTACCAATGGCAGGGTAGCGTACCATATCCTCAAAATAACCGCAAGCAACAAAATGAACACGAAAGCTACATACGGATTTTGGAAAACAGATAGCAACATTTGAAGGAAAAGAAAAATCCGTTTGCCAAAACTGTTTGTAAGCGCGCCTTTGTTCGCATTCCATCTTTTACAGATGCTTAGTACTAAAATTAAAAAGGCAATGAAAGGGAATATGCGCAATACAAAAAAAAGTAGCCAATAAGTATGCGGAAAAATGTCACGATAATTAGAAAAATCTAATAACAGGGTAGCCCAAAGAGTATTGATAAATTGCACGGTACGTTCTATAATGTTTATGTGGCAGATCATCTGAGCTCAGGAATAATTATTCGCTATTTTTCTTTTCGCCTTTTTGCCGAATTGAATAGATCAGAAAATTTGGGTTTGAATAAGCCGGTACAAGAAGGAGCCCGTTAGCTGCAACTTCCTGCCTGACCTGCGGCAAGGATAAAATTGAATCTGCCTGCAATCCCCTTTGAACCACGATATATTTATATCCGGGTATACGGATAGTATGAAGTACAACTGAGGCTGTAAAAGGTTCATAAAAATCATAAATTTTCATTTCGGGAGGATAGGGATGATATACATCGCTCATTTTAGTATTGCTTAGTAAAGCAAAGGCTGTGTAATCAGGGGCGGCATCATAAATATATTTTTCACCGGTTTTTAAAGTCCCCTTTATCCAGCTAGCTGTTTCCTGGTATCCTGGTATAACATTAGTAGCACTTTTGGCAAAATCATGCTCGTGCCTTATTTGCACATAACAGAATGTTGCAGCGAAAATGCCAATCACAAAAGCAATCCTTTTGTTTCTTTCTATGGCTTCAAAAAGGACCCAGGCGGCAAAAGGCAATAAAAGAAACAGGCCCGTTGAAAAATATCTCCAAAACGGCTCGTTGGTAAGGCGTATTACTTTCCAGCTTATTAACACAAGCAAAAATAAAGCGATAAGCAGCCATGGAATTTCTTTTCGTTTTTTTAAGGCAAATAAAACGCCCACAGCTGTACAAAACATCATCCAAATGGGTAAAACGAAACCAGTAGATAATCCGCGCCTGATGTATCCCCATGGGTCAGCGTTTGTTGCATAAGTAATTTTTACTGTTAAATCACTTATTACAAGACCTTCAATCAAATGGCCGGTGCTTGAATAACTTATAAGCATATACGCAACTATTGTAAGGCCATTAAGAGCTCCAAACAATAGAAATTTATAAAAATTTCTTTCATAATAAAGCAGCAAAAAAGGTAGAAGCCCTGCAATAATCCAACCCTCGAAGCGTATCATGTTGCAGCAGTTTACACAAAGTGATGCCAGGAAAAGAAAAACCAGTTTACGGCTTTCGAGGTATTTAAACACATTCAAAAATGCAGCGAAAACAAAGAAAATAAACGGCACCTCGGACATTGTGATAACCGAGAATTTTATGTGAAACGGATCAACTGCAAGCAAAGCGCAGGCAATTAATGCCACGCCGGTATTGAAACGTAAGCTTACAAGTTTATACAAAACCGGGAAGGTAAGCAGGCCCAGGATCAAAGTAATAAAACGTCCTCCGTACAGCGCATCCATTCCAAGCCATGACGGTAAACCAATGATCCAGTGGTGCACAGGCAGCCACACCAGGCCGCCTGGAATTCCGTGGGGTGACTCAAACCATGTTTTTGCCTGGGCCAGTCGCGAAATTGCATCGCCCTCCAATGGTATTAGCGGAAGGGTAATGGCATACCATATTCTTAATGTTGCGGCAACAATAAAAATTATCAAAAATTTATTGTCGATGCTATTTAAAACACGCAAACAATCATCAATAAAGCCGGCAATACTGCGTAGAATCCAACTGGTCATATTTGTATTTGCGGGGCCGGTCAAAATATTTTTAAACGCCCCTTTAGGGTTTTTTAAATATATTGCTGTAACAATTGGAATTGATAGTACAGGCATAACCCTTAACAGTAAAAATACGGCCAGGTAGCTTTTAGGGAAAGCTGTATGAAAGTTATTGAAATCGGTGGTAAATAAGTATGTTATGTTACTGATGACCTTTTGAATAAAATTTGAAATAGCATTAAAATACATCAGGCTTATTTGATAATTGACGGGCTGTACATTAATTCGCAAGTTACAAATTCTTTATAAGCGGTACTTTGGCAATGTCAATCCGGTGTTTAATTCGCACAAAAAATGCGAGAGTATCAATATGATGAAAAAATTTTTCCTGTTTCTGTTTTCATTTTGCCTTGCATTAATGATTGCCGAACTGGCGTTAAGGATTTTTGGAATTCATCCGGGGGTACATACCAGCCCGCGATGGTTTCATGAGGCCGATATGGTATTTCCTTTAAAGGGGTTTGTAACGGATAGTAATGGGATTTTTAAGATTGACCCTGAAGCCGCGCAATATGCAGATTCCATAATCGCTAATTACACATATAACACCGTGCCACGCTCGCACTATGATTTAATGCAGAACGGAGATAAGAACCGGATATGTCTTGAAATTTATGGCCTTGATCACTACTACTTTGATTTAAAGGAAAATAAAATTGATAATGATTTTACGCGTTACCTGGGTAAATTAAGACTGTTGCCTCCGGAGAAGGTTGACGATGCCGATAGCGCCGTTTTGTGGTATGTTTTGCATCCGGTAAATCAAGACGGCTTTAGAAGCATTGAGTTTAAAAAATACAGATCAAAGAAGAAAAAGGTTTTATTACTGGGCGACTCTTTCACCTTCGGCCATTCCGCATCTAATCCAACCAGTTCGTTTGCCGATATCCTTTTAAGTAAAGGGTACATAGTCTATAACACAGGTATTACAGCAACAGATCCGGCCCAATATAACGCAATAGCAAAAAAATATATACCGCTTTTGCAACCGGATTTAGTGATTGTCAATTTTTTTATGGGGAATGATGTTATGTTCCACAAGCGACAAGTGTTCCCTTACGGCCCTCCCGTTTTCTATATTACAAATGCGGGGTTTATTGATGGCTGTCCGGATGGCGTATATTTTAAAAGTGCACAGGAGGCGTATGATTTTACCACAGCTAACTACAGAATTCCTACTGAAAGAAATACTTTAAATAGGTTTTTGGCAAAAACTTCAATAGGAACAGTGGTTTGGAAAGTGTTAAATAAATACGGGAAGGTTGAAACCGTACCTACCCGATATGACGAATACTATAAGGAAGTAGCTACCCTGCGCACACAGCAACCATACAGCAATGTTGAAATTGCGGACATTAAATCCCTGGCGGAACGTAATAACTGTAAGTTTTACCTGGTTGTAATCCCCAATTATTTAAACGGCCATCTTGATGGTCCGGGTACAGTACCGCATTTATTTGACAGCCTGGAATATTTTGTCCCTGCAATTACGCTTGATGCATACAATACTAAAGATCTTCATTATAACGATATTGGTCATAAAGAACATGCCGAATTTCTTGATTCTTTAATACGAACTATACCATAATTCCTGGCAATAAAAAACCCTGGCTCATTTCCGAACCAGGGTTTTTTATCTGAGGTAAGTGTGTTTACTTGTTTACTTTTTTGGCGAGTTCGGCACCGGCTTTAAATTTCGCTACCTTTTTAGCTTTAATTTTAATTTCTTTTCCGGTACGTGGATTACGGCCTTTTCGTGCAGCACGAGCAGAAACCGAAAAGGTTCCAAAACCTACCAGGGTAACTTTTCCGCCCTTTGACAGGGTTCCGGTTACACTAGTGATAACTGAGTCAAGCGCATCAGCAGCCTGGCCTTTTGTAACTTTTGCGTCTTTCGCGATTTTGTCGATGAGTTCTCCTTTGTTCATGACTTGATTTTTTTAAAAGGGATGAATGAATAATTTTTTTACGGCACAAAGATAATTTCGGACTTCTCTTTTCCAAATCAATTGATGGCCTGAAAGTGTTGATAAACCTAGGTTTCAACCGATTCATCTTTGCAATTGCGGCCATTCAAATGTCTCCTTCTTTAAAAAAGTGTTGAAACCCGCGCCGGCACTTGGTTTTAGCTATCTCTTTTAAAGAAGGATGAAATGTATAAGTCCGCCAGGCTGCGTTAGCGTTGCAAAAAAGGCCTTGTGGGGTTTCAAATATTTATCCACCTGTTCTATGTATTGTGCGATGAAACAGAATGCGTTTGGGTCTTACCCGCAAAAAATAAACGGGTCTTACTTCTATACCTAAATATTTGCCTTGTTAGATTAACCTCTTATATTCATGCCAATATACTGTTGGTATATTGCGGCGTAAAAAATCTGCCGAAGGCTATGGCTGAAAAGAAAAAAAAAACCAGGCAACTAACTCCGCATAGGACGTTTGAACCAGTTTATAAAAAGTATTTGTACCAGATCATTATTTGCGTTTTCGTTTTTGGTTTATACGCAAATTCAATTTTCAATAACTATAATATGGACGACGGGTTGGTAACCCGTAATCAAAAGTATACTTCGCAGGGCGTTAAAGCAATTCCAGAAATAATCACTTCTCCTTATTATTCGGATGAGCAGGGTTATGCCTACGATTATAGGCCCGTTGTGCACATCAGTTATGCTATCGAAAACCAGTTTTTTGGTGATAACCCGCATATTGGCCATTTTTTCAACATAGTTTTTTATATAGTTTGTTGTATTCTGCTATATAATTTGCTGCGCAAATTGCTTTCGGTGTCCGATTGGATAATACTGACGGCGGTGATGATTTTCGCTGCTCATCCGGTACATACAGAAGTTGTTTGCAGTTTAAAGAACAGGGACGAATTGCTGGCCATGTTGTTTGCCTTCCTTTCGTTTGATTTATACCGGAGGTTTTACGAAAACGGTAAGTGGTATAATCTGCTTGCGGGGTTATTACTCATAACCCTTTCTTTTCTTTCCAAGCTTTCTTCAGCGTCTTATGCAGCTTTTATTCCCATTGTTTTTTTATTGCTTAAAGAACAAAAACCTGTCCGCGCAATGTTAATATCGGCAATTACGGCATTTGTTGTTGTGCTTGTTCAGCCGGAAGGTACATTGGGCAGCAAATTTAGTACAATGATGTTACTTGTTTTGCCGGTGGCAGCGGTTCTGGTGTTGCAAAACCTCAAACTGATTATTGCATTCCTAATTAAACTGTGCCGTTGGTCTTTACACTTGGTTAGTGATAAAATATCAGCAACACGAGCAACATTTAGGTTGCCGGTAATTAAAAAATCAAAAATCCAGACAAACAGGTATGAGGTAAGCCCCGTTCAGTCCTACTATCTTTTTGGAGATGAACCAACGGAAAGCTCCCCAACGGGAATAACTTCTTACATATGGGTTATTGTTATTCTTGGTTTAGTGCCGGTATCTTTCCTTATTGGATCTTTTATGGGCATTTACTTAACCGCCGTAATTCTGGCGGCTTTTTTTGTATTAAAACGAGGTTTACAAAAATGGTTGGCGTTTTGTATGTTGGGGATATATATGTATGTTTTGGTTTATGCGTTTCCGCAATTGCAATATTTCTTTCTGCCATTTGCCGGTTTGTTTTTTGTTATTGGAATGTTTCAGCCGGGTTGGCGTTATGTTTTAGCGGGCTTCCTGCTTTTTTTGGGCCTGTATATCGAATGTATTGTTTTAGGATACGAAAAGCCTTTTAACGTATTTGAGATACTGGTTCTGTTTACCCTCTTCGTAATACGACGGAAGTATGGAAGATTTGTGGCTTTTACAGTAATCGGGATAGTTGCGGTTTACCTGGTTGTACTTTTTACCGGAGGGGCTAAAGGATCTGATTCAGGCTTTCATTTTATTGGATACCCGGCTTTATTGCAGGTGCTGTTTTTTGCTGCTGTGATTTCAACGGGGTTTTATCTGGCGTACAAAAAAATAGATTTTTCAACCTTCACAAAAATATTATTAGCCCTTATCGTGCTTAGTCTTATTGGAAATACTTTAATGTTTAATGTTGACTATGGGAAATATTTTTTGGGAAACGAATTTACGTTTGGCCTGTTTTATTCTGACAAGGCATTGGGAAGTCAGGAGTTGACGGGCATTGCACACAGAGTTCCGGGGGATGTCTCTAATGCCGCACATAGTTTAAAGAATATGACGGTAAAAATTTCCCAGGTTCAGAACAAGATATCCAGTTCAAAAATTAACGTGCTTCCGGTAGCTACTGACCGTCCACTACTATTGCTGGAGGCGCCGGTGACTCTAACCGATCCGCTGAATATCAGGATTGGAACCTCAATGGTTGTTTTGTTGCACTATGCCAAATTAATGGTACTCCCACATCCCCTATCCTTTTATTACGGCTATCGTGTTTTTGAACCCACTCCGCTTGGTAATTGGAAGGCAATTGTGGGCCTGCTATTGTATTTCGCGCTGGCATTTGTGGCTTTAATAAATATAAGCCGGAACAAAATTCTATCGGTGGGCTTGTTTGGATATTTATTGGGCATTGTATTATTTGCCAATTTCAATAATCTGATACCTGGTGTAGCAGGCGACCGTTATTTGTTTTTTCCTTCGGTTGGTTTTTGCTTTATAATTATTGCAACAATTCAATATTACGCCGAAAGGAAAAAGATTGGCAATGTGCCGTTAATGTCTTTGCCAAAGGGCTTTAAATATGGTTTTGGACTTGTTCTGCTATTATTGAGTATTAAAACATGGTCGCGAAATCTTGACTGGAAAGACAATATTACTTTGTTCCGTCATGATCTGAAAAATGTCCCGGAATCAGCTCAGGCTCATAATCTGCTGGCCCTTGAGCTAATGCAGGCTTCGGCAAACGTTCCAAACCCTGCTGAACAAACTCAAATGCGCCAGGAAGCGCTGACAGAGTTTAAAAAGACCCTGGAAATTTATCCCGAATTTTTTAACGCCACTTTTGATGCTGGTAGAACCTATATGCTGCTGGGCGTTTCTGCCCACCAGGCTCAAAACGCAAACGAGGAAAAGGTTTTGGCAGATAGCGCTATCATATATTTCAAAAGAGGAATAGCCCTAAACCCGGGTTACACCGTTTCCCACCAAAACATTGCCGACATATATATGGGCCGTGGAAGTTGGCAGGAAGCAATTCCATACCTGCATGAAGCTGTTCGTATTCGGCCGGCCGATTATAGCGGCTATGATAAACTCAGTTATGCTTATTTTCAGCTTAAACAGTACGACAGTTCTTTGGCCGTTAATAGAACTGCAATTATAAAAGTGCCCGGAAGTGCTGAACCTGTAATTAATATTGGCCGAACTTACCTGGGTATGAATCAGCCTGACAGCGCAAGATACTATTTAAGAAAAGCGGCCATTCTTTCGCCAGGTAATTCCTTGGTGCAACAATTACTTCAACAACTGGGTAATTAAGCGCATTTCGAAACCTGTACCAGGCGTTGTCTGATACTCGTTTAGTACTTAGTAATACAAGGACTGACTTTTAAGACAAATGATATCCCGCAACTTTTTATGTTTAAAGGAGTATAAAATAGAACCGTGATATGTTTGTTCCCCCTTGCTATTTTGATATTTGGGCAGGATTTATTTTAAAAAGAGTTATTTCCAGCTTTTATCATAATGGTATATCATGATGAGTTTAACAAAAAAGTTTTGTCTTGCTTTAAATAAACTGTGTATTGAGGAGGCTACACAGTAGATTGTTAATTGATACCTGTTTAAACATTTTTATTTAAATAAACTATTGATAATCAATATTTTATGTTTTTATTTTAAGATTTATTTTCAATCAGGCATCGTTTTTGTTTAAAAAGCAGGCTGCCTTAAGGGGTTTTGACTTTTTGGCATTAAGAGGGTATTTTGAAACGAAATGTTTTGGCTGATACATAAAAAGATAGTATTTTTAGGAAACCTCCCCCTTCTTGATTTCATTGTTAGAATTAAAGATTAGATAATACTTATATATACAGTACTATGGTAAAATATTTTACGCAGGCAGTTCGTAGAAATCTCGGGATCCTGGCAACGGTTTTTCTCATTGCGTTTTCGGCACAAAATATCAGTGCTCAATGTCAAACCTGTTGGTCTGCTTCTAATGCGGGTGCAATAACCCCGTCTTGTTCCAATCAAACACTTGCGTTCATCCCTACCACGTATCAATATTGGAATGCCACCCCAGGCGCAAGTTATACCTTCAGTGTTGCCGGAGGTACAAACTGGACCACACCCTGGGTAGAAGTTTATTACTATAACGGGTCTATATGGGCTTGTGCGGGTGCCGGATCATCGAGTGTTACTGTAAATCCTATGCCGGCAGCAAATACAGCGGGCAATTATTTAGTGGTTGTCAATAATGGACACGCCTGTTACGGTGCCTGGCCGGGAACTGGCTCTGCCTATTCTGCTACATTGACCTATGTTCAAAATAATAACCTGAGTGCTACACCTGCTTCTACTGAGTTATGTTCGAATGGTGGTTCTACTTCTGTTACTGTTTCACCTACCGGTGGTACACTAAGCAACAACACGGCGGTTGGTTCGGTATCTTCAACAACCTATACTGCACCATCCACAAGTACTGCAAGCAGTACCACGCTACATTATGTAATGGGGGCATGTGCGGCTAATTCAGGCACAATTACAATTGATGCTCAATCCAATGCGGGAACTTTATCTAACGCGGGGCCTATCAATTTTTGCGATCCGAGCGGCAATTTTACCACTGCAATTAGTACAAGTGGATATACGGGTACACCCACCTGGTATTATGGGTGGAGCAGTTGCGCTACAGCAACCACCAATCTTACAGGGTGTAGCGGAGCTTGGGTTGCAGGAGCTTCGTCTGGTATTGCCAATTTCCCTTCAAAAACCGCTTCAAGTGATGGTAACGCGGACCGTATTCAGGTCTCGGTAAAAAATGGGGTCTGTCCCGCGGCGCTTTCTTCTGTGGTTTTACTACAAGACAGATATAATGCTGCACCGACATCGCTTGTCGCATCCTCCCCAAGTTATTGCACCAACACAGCACCCGGTACCGTTACCTTACAAGCTAATTATGGTGGCAGTATCGATATTTTGGGCGCTACAGCATTTTCAAAGGTTTCCTGTGGAGGTACTGACCTGGGAACTGTAACTGCGGGCAACAGCGTGACCAGTGTAACTTCTGCTGCATTTGCGGCACCCACAACGGCCGGTGTTTATACTTATTATGCTCAATATCAACCCGGCGCTAATACCGCGGGCTATACGGCATGTTCAAACTCAACTTGTGCTACAACTACAATAACGGTTAACAGTTTGCCTGCAATTAGCAGCGTTACGGCAGGAACCAATCCCCTTTGCGGCGGAAGTACGACTGTGCTTACGGCCAATGGGATTACCGGTACCGGTGCCACCGTTAACTGGTACACAGCTTCCGGCGGCGGCGGCCAATTATTAGGTAGTGGTACCACTTTAACTGTTGGTGGAGATCAAACCTATTATGCGCGTGTTACAGGTACTTGCGCTACCCCGGCTGAGGCCAATCTTCCGGTAACGCTCGAAACGTCAACTCCTTCAGTTACAGCACCAGCTAACATAACTACTTATACTTCGCCTAATAATAGTTGTGCTGCTGCCCAGGTTTTTGCAACTCCGGCAAGTAGTGATAACTGTACTGGCGAGAATGCGGCAACTGTAAATATTTTTGAAAATTCTGTTCTGTCGCCGCTCATTACAAACCTTAAACTTTGGGTTAAAGGCGATGCAGGTGTTGTAATGGATGGTAGTGGTAAAGTATCTGAGTGGAGAGATTTGAGCGGTAACGGAAACCACTTTAAGCAGGCTACTTTTTCAGCGAGACCAACAAAATCAGCTGCATCAACAAACTTTAACGGCCAAAACTGTATTACGTTTACAAATGCGCAGTTTTTGACGGATGTAAATAATATCGATGGGGCGGCCTCGTCTACCTACACTATTTTTACAGTAAGCCGAATGACAGGCGCGAGCAACTTCCGTCTAATATCTTCGGCAAGTGCAAACTGGCTAATGGGTTATCATGGTGGGTACCAGGACAAGTTGTATTGCGAAGGCTGGATGTCTTCATCAGGCGTATTAGCAGTACCTACAACAGTACCACACATGTACACTGTTTCAAGTCCGGGAATTAGCCCAGCAACTACCAGCATGTGGGATTATGGTGTTGCGGTAGCCTTACCAACACCTACGGCTGCCGGTACTTCGGGTAATCCAAGAAATGGGCCGGGCATTTTGCAACTTAATGGAAACGGAGGTAGCACCAGTGAATCTTCAAGTGGCGAAGTTGCGGAGGTCATATATTTCAATACCACCTTAACTACCGCCCAAAGACAATTGGTTGAGGGTTATCTTGCTTACAAGTATAACATGCAGGCGCCTTTAGCTTCAATGCAGGCTTACCAGACTTATGCTGCGGGCAACACTACTGTTACATTTGTTGCAAGCGACCAAAGCGGTAATCTTTCGGCACCGGTAAATACTACAACAACCACAGCAACTGCAACAGCAACTGCTTATCCAGGCCCAGCGGTTGCGGCTTCTGCCACACCGGTTTGCCAGGGTACCAATGTTACGCTTAGTACTTCGGGCATGGCTCCTGCAGGTAAATCATTAACCACACCTGCTGTTAACGATTATATGTTAGTCGGTACCAGTTCAACCACATCCAATGTTGTGATTGGTAGCAGTTGGACTTTAGAAACCTGGTTTAATATGGCCAACCTTTCAACCTTACCTGGCTATGGAAGTTGGAATACATTTTTCAGAGGTACTTCAGTAGGCCACCATATTATTGTTCAAAGGAACTCTGTCAGTTCGTTGGTGTTGGGTACATACAATGGTGGATTTTATTCATCAGGGTTTAATCTTACCTCACTATCCTCCGGTTGGCACCATATGGCAGCAGTAGGTACCGGTGGAACTACTACTTTTTACATAGATGGAGTTAAGGTTGGAACTTCGGCCGGCCAAACTACAGAGCCTATAGTTGCTATTGGTAATTACCAGGGCGGTGGTCAGGCTGCTGGCCAGATGGACGAAGTAAGAATTTGGAACACCGCACTGTCTCAAAATACGATCAGTAATAACATGACACAAGCTGTTAGCCCTAGTTCGGCTAACCTGGTGGCTTATTATAAAATGGATGGCAACGGAACTAACAGTTCAACAAGTGCTGCAGCATGTAGTACTTGCGGTGGAACTGTTCAAGGTACCGCGGTTACAAGCACGGCTACGGCATTTTATACTTATACATGGTCCGGTCCGGGCTCACCGGCATTTAGTCCAAGTGCGGCAAGTACTTCTGAATCTGTTACCATCAGCGCTCCAACAAATGCCAATTCAGGAAACTATACCTGTATTGCTTCTGCAAATGGTTGTAGCAGTCAAACTACTACTAAGAACGTGCAGGTAGATGCACAACCTGTGTTGACTGTCCCTACTGCTGTTTGTACAAATGGAACAGCCGCTCTTAGCAGCAGTGTTTCGGTTAACTGGAGCGTTAGTTCAGGAACAGTAAATAACGCAAGCGGTACTGCTACAACATTTACACCTGCAACTTTTGCGGCACCAACTCAAAACCAAACTATTACTATTACTGCAGTAAACGGTACTTGTAGTACTAATACTCCTACCATTAGGGTTGATAATGCAAACAGTATTACTGCACCAACTGCTAACCCATCGCCGGTTTGTGATAACTCAACTTTAGCAATAACAGGAAATATAGCAGGGGTTGTTTGGACGCAGAGCCCATCAATAGGTACTATTGCCACAACACCGGGTCAAAGTATAACGTTTACGCCAACAGCCTTAACCGGTACAACGCAAAACGCTACTACAACAATAACTGCTACCAACGGAGTTTGTACGGCTCAAACATTAAATGTGCGTGTAGATCATCACAATGCCATTACTGCTCCAACGGCCAATCCATCTCCGGTTTGCGATAACGGAACTTTAGCGATAACAGGAACTGTAGCAGGCGTTGTTTGGACAATGAGTCCTTCGATAGGCTCTATTGCCACCACGCCGGGTCAAAGTGTAACATTTACACCAACGGCATTAACTGGTACTACCCAAAATGCAACTACTACTATTACAGCAACCAATGGAGTTTGTACGGCTCAAACTTTAAATGTTAGAGTAGATCATAATCTTGCAAGTGTTAGCGCTCCTGCCGCAATATGTACCAATGGTACAGCCGCAATTACGAGTGGCGTTGCCGGTGTAAGCTGGACCACAACCGCAGGTAGTTTGCTTCCAACAAGTGGACAGAATACTACTTTAACCCCTGCGGCTATTGGCGCACCAACGCAAAATCAAACGGTTACGGTAACGGCTACAAACGGTTCATGTGCTGTGCCTGCAGTAATAAGAGTAGATAATCTTAATAGTATCCTTACACCGCCAACAACGGTATGTAATTCAACAACGGCAGCTTTTTCAGGCAATATCAGTGGGGTAATATGGAGCAGTACCGCTGGTACCATGTCGGGTGCAGCGCAAAATGCAACGTTTACACCTCAAACTATTACTGCGCCAACGGCAAATCAGAACGTTACAATTACTGCAACCAACGGCGTTTGTACTGCGCCAACAGCAGTTATCCGCGTTGACAATCAAAATGCAATTACCAGTCCTCCATCATTTATATGTGATGGTTCAGGTACGGTTGCTTTGACCGGAACTATTAGCGGGGTTGTATGGTCAACAGCTATGAGTGCGGGTATTACCGGTACAAGTATTACTTCTCCGGGTATCAATTCAACTTTAACACCAGGTAGCGTAACAGGTAGTAACGCTA
>JAQBNQ010000524.1 GCA_028288545.1 Bacteroidota bacterium | reverse complement strand
TGCGCCAGATACCGCCGCCATAGCCTGTCATGCTGCCGTCCTCGCCAATTACGCGGTGGCAGGGAATTAAAATTGAAATTCTATTCATGCCATTGGCATTGGCTACTGCGCGGATGGCTGCGGGTCTTTTCAAGACCTTCGCCTGTTGTTTATAGGAACGCGTTTTACCGTGTGGAATAGTTTGCAGTTCCTTCCAAACTGCGTTTTGAAATTCGGTGCCCGGAGTTACCAGTGGGATATCAAATGTTTTGCGCTTACCGGCAAAGTACTCGGTCAATTCCTTTTCAAGCTTTTTGAAATGCTTGTTCTCGCCCTGTATAATAGTGGCATTTAAAAGTTTGGTCAGCGCTTTAAATTCAGTTTCAAGCATCCTTCGTTCGGTAAACTCCAACAAGCAAATTCCATCTTCCGTTCCACCCGCAAACATGGGGCCGATGGGGGTTTCAATTCTTTTAAGATTGATGACTTGCTTGTTTTTGCTGTTATTGGGAGAAGCGCCCACAATAGATTTAAATGAATCATTAAACCCGCTCAGCGATTCATATCCTGCTTCGTAAGCTACTGAACTAACTGCTTCGCCATTCTGTATCTTTTTAAATGCCGAATTGATACGCAACATCCGCTGATAACCATGAAAAGTGATGCCATGATTTTTTTTGAACCAACGGCGGATAGTATTCGGCTCTATACCCTTTGCCCGAAGGTTAAAATCCTTGAACTTAGCCAAGGGGTTGTCGCTTAGTTCCCTCAAAATATCGCGGATGTAATCGGGTGTTTCGCCGGGCATCTCCAGCGGACGACAAATCTTGCAGGGACGGTAACCATTAAGTATTGCTTCCCGGCTGGTATTATAAAACACTACATTCTCCTTTTTAGGCTTACGTGCCGTACAAACCGGGCGGCAAAAAATACCGGTGGTTTTAACTGCTACAAAGAATTTCCCCTCGTAACTGGCATCCTTATCCAACAAGGCCTGGTACATAATGTCGGCTGAAAGCATGGTCCGTTTTTTATGGCAAATGTAAACCGCATTAAGTGCCTTAGCAACCGAAAAAGTGACAAGTATTTTTTGGTGGCATCTTCCTGCCAATGTCATTCCGTTAAGGGGCATCTAATAGCCCCGCCTTTCAAGGCGGGGTTGATATCTAAAAGGATTCGGCTTTAGCCAAAAGAGACAAATTTTGGCTAAAGCCGATTTCTATTTTCGCTGGTCTCCGCGTTAAAACGCGGAGCTATTTCACAACTAAAGACATTGATCTTACATATATCTGGATGAATAAAGAATTCATAGAAAATCGTTAATTTAGTTCCACATAAAATTGAGATAGTATGTTGCGCGATGATTATAAAAACTTAAGTGTTCCGGAAAAGATTTTATTGGTAGAAGAAATTTGGGACAGTATAGCTGAAGACAGTAAAATAAAAGTGAGTAAAGAGCAACAAAAATTGCTCGAAGCGAGGGAGAAAGACGTGCTTGAAGGCAAAGTAAAAACCAAAAAATGGGAAGAAATAAAGGGGCAGATCAAGAGAAAAGGGAAGTAAAGTATTCCCTTGAGTTTCACCCCGATGTTGAGTTTGACCTGCAGGAAGCCTACGATTATTATGAAGAGCAAAGAGGCGGATTAGGTGACGAACTTTTATTATCAATAGAGGCTTCTATAGAATATATCACGAGGCAACCCGGACATTTTGCGATTGTTAGTTCCCACACCCGAAGATGTATAACTAAAAGATTCCCTTTTGGGGTTTTCTATTTTATCGAAGGGGGTAAGATATTTATAACCGCAGTGTTACATCTCAGCAGAAATCCTAAAATCTGGAAAAACAGGACGCCTTCCAGATAAATCATAATTTAATTTTATCACTTTTTAAACGATCAGGCCAAATAGTAATTATTCTTTTACAAGTTTGCTCATAGCCACTATTCCGACACCTCTTTTTATGTATACCTGGTAGAACCCTGATGCAAAATTTGATACATCCAGCTTTTGATAACCGCTGTACATGGGCAATTTTTGAGCATAAACTATTTGCCCCAACTCATTTACAATTTCCAATCTTATTTCTCCTTTATTCCAATCGGTAAAGCCATAGTCGATAGTCACCATCTCATTCGTTGGATTAGGAAAGACTTTCACTATCTTTTCTTTTGTTGCCCGTACCTCTTCTGAGGCGGTACTAAGTGTATCACAGGCACTGCCAGCCCAGGCTCCTAAGCGGTAGTTGGGGAAGTTGGGCAGACTGGCTTCGTTATATGTGTTTAGATGAACACTGTGTTGCAAAAACCGGCAGCTATCTCCCGCCTGATCCGGCCGGTCGATGACACTCAACGATTTTACACCGTTGGGGGAATTAATATAAATTCTTCCATCGGGACCTATTTGCGCCCAAAAAAAAGTAGTGGCGTAAGGATAAATCGGATCATAAGCCCACCGTGCCACTGTATCCACCGATGCGGATATATTAGATGCCTGCAAATCATATTGAAGTGCCAAAGTATTTGCAAGAATATAGAGATACCGGTTACTAGGCGAAACAGCTATGCCGCTGCACAAAAATACAGAATCGGCAAAGTGCGGAATTGGGAAAGAGATAATTTGAGGATTGCTTAGCAATCCTGTGCACCGGTCAAAATCGAACATGTGAATTCCATCGCCAGGACTGACCCAAAAGTAATTTTCTCCATTTGGGGAAAAGCAACTGGTCCCCAAACCACCATAATAAATCTGTGGTTGGCCGATGCATTGAATATTATTTAAACCAGGGCCGGTATCGGATAGTAAAAAGGTGTAATAACAATTTCCAAGATAGCGCGGATGTAAGACCCACCAATCTTTGCCGTTACCATGGCGAACTGCTGAGAACATGCCATAAGCCAAAGTATCAGTAGTCAGAATGTTGTTTTTGCTGGTTACACTTCCTAGATTTACGTTAGCCTTTAAATCTATTTTGGTAAAACAAGAAGTATCAGCAAGGTAACCAACGCCGCCACCAGAAAAATCAATTTCGTCAATTATATAATGCATTAGATAAACTTGGCTTGAATCATCTGATGGCAAAGCCAACATGCCTTGAATAGTTGGCAGCCCTGAATATCTTTGGCCGCCACCCATTGTTTTATAATTTATCCAGTCTTTACCGAAGTTGATGCTATCTCCCCCATCCATAACTGAATCGCGTTGATCGAAGATATCTCCACCATTTGAATAGAATAATAGGTTACCGTTATTATCACAAAAACTTACGTTGCATCCATCAAAATCGGCAAGGCGCACATGTTTAAGTACCTTGGGTGAAGTGTAATTGAAATCGAGCGTAACACCACCAAAATTAGTATCGGTAGCGGCGCTAGCGTTTTCATAACCGAATAGCCATTGGTAATCGTGTTTCTGGGCAATGGTGCAAAGGTTCAGGGCGTTTAAAAGCGCAAACACCAAAATCATCTTCCTCATATGCTGTGAATTTACAATTTCTGCTGCCATACTACATTAAATATTCACTTACCCTGGCGTTGCATTTGCCCCTGGAGAAATGGCACTTAATGGGGCTTTAGCCAAGGAGTCATTTTGGCTAAAGCCAATTTCTACTTTCGCTGGTCTCCGCGTTAAAACGCGGAGCTATTCTTCACTTTAAATGACCATTCCAGCATCAATTATTGTTTTACGAGCTTGTGCAGGGCTGGTTCAATTCTCACAAAACAACCCTAAGCGGCTCCTCTTGAGCGCAACATCCCTATATAACATTCCTATAAACAGGCGGTTCCTACGGAACGCAAACCACGTCCCGCAACAGCATTTCGCAAAACCGCCCCAAAGGAGCCGGCTGTTTGTAGTATATCAAAAGGAAGGATTATTGCGCTCCGGAGGAGCCGCCTAAAGAGAACCGACAGAGAATGAACCAGCCCTACCCGAATGCGGATTTAAAAGGGAGCGCGGTTCGGCGCGGACGCTCTGCATCATTTGTTTCGCGGTTAGGCGGTTTTGGGTGTCAGATTAGCACAAGGTTATAAGGGTTTTTCCCTATTGTTTTTTCACGCAACCACATGGGCTTTTTAAGTATCTTTATAAGTTCCAAATATTACTGTGAAAAAAGCTTTACTCCTCGCTTTCGGAATTGTGTTTTGCGCCCTTGTTACCGAGGGTCAGCAGGGTGCGGTTGTAACAGGCCACCGGCCCGATGGATTAAGGTTTACTGAAAACAAAGGGCAGTGGGACCAAAAGGTGCTTTACCGTGCAGAGGTTCCCCATGGCAATGTGCTTTTAGAGAAAAACGATTTTTACTTTTTCCTCTACTCTCCCACCGACCTGGCGCAGATACATCACCCCGGCGGCCATGGAAATGTTACCGTTCACGGCCACGCATTCAAAGAAGAATTTGTTGGGGCCAACACTAATCCTGTTATGAATGGTGAATTGGCTTATTCGGATTATGCCAATTACTATCACGGCAACAATCCCGCTCATTGGGCCTCGGGAGCGAGGATCTACCAAAAGGTGCACTACCAGGAATTATACGATGGCATCGATCTGCTGGTATACAACCGCGCCAACGAGCAAATGAAATACGACCTGGTGGTAAAGCCGGGGGCGGATGCTTCAAAAATAAAGATACACTACAATGGGGTTAGCAAAGTTAAGATTGACAATGAAGCGCTGCAAATATCCACTTCGGTAGGCGATATTATTGAACAAAAGCCTTATGCCTACCAGGATGTAAACGGCGAACGGAAAGAGGTGAAATGCAATTTTGCCTTAAGCCACGGGCAGGTGTGTTTTCAGTTTCCGGACGGATACGACAATGCCTATGCGCTGGTTATTGACCCCACCATTGTGTTTGCATCGTACACAGGGGCTACAGCAGATAACTGGGGCTACAGCGCCACGTACGACAAACAAGGCAGCTTGTTTTTGGGCGGGTATGTAAACGCCACTCCTCCTTTTGGAACAACGTACCCTACAACAACAGGTGCATTTCAAATTACATGGGCCGGGGGAACCGGCGGGGCTAATGGGGGCAACGGTAGCGGAATCGGATATGCCTGCGATATGGGTATAACCAAATTTACACCCGATGGTTCAACACTGGTTTATTCAACTTATTTAGGGGGCAGCGATAATGAAACACCCAACTCGTTAGTAGTGGACGCGCAGGATAACCTGATAGTGTATGGAGTAACCTATTCATCCGATTACCCTACAACATCGGGCGCCTTTGCTACCAGCTACACCGGGGCGGGAGATATTGTTGTTACAAAATTTAATTCAGCCGGTACGGCGCTGATTGGTTCTACGTATGTTGGCGGAAGCGGAAGCGATGGAATTAATTATGATGCGCAGGAGTTTACCTCCGGTAATCTTAAACGAAACTACGGCGACCAGAACCGCGGCGAAGTAAACGTGGACGATGCCGGAAACATTTTTGTTGTCAGTTGTACCGTGTCGACCGATTTTCCGGTTACCAATGGTTGTTTTCAAAACACCTCGGGCGGTGGGCAGGATGGAATTGTTTTTAA
>JAQBNQ010000505.1 GCA_028288545.1 Bacteroidota bacterium | reverse complement strand
GGTTTGAGCTATTAATGTTTGGTGTCCAATGGTGTCAGCTACAGAAACGTCCTGTCGCCATAAATCAACAGAAGTAAAATCATTACCCGCCGTAGCGTCATTATCCAAAAGCCAGGCCTCAACTTTTGTTACAACTGCACCATCCGGAAGGTTAACTCCTGCAAACAGGCGGCTCCAGATAACGGTTCTGGATGTAATGATTATCCCGCTGCTGTCTATATACCTGGTATGGTCGCTCTCAGTATTAAAAGCTGCTCCCGATACGCTATAACTTAGCCTTTTAGGGGCCGCATATTTATAATTATTTGCGGCAGGAATTTTTACGCTTCCGTTAACTTCCAGCTTTTCAGTCAGGTTAGAAGTGCCCACACCAACATTAGTTCCATCATTATATAGATTGCTGGTGGAAGAAATTGTATTTGTTGCCGAAAAATAAAGTGTTTGACCCGTGGTACCGGCAGCGGTTGGCCCCGTTGGTCCGGTAACTCCCGTCGACCCGGTAGTGCCCGTATCACCGGTCGATCCGGTTGGCCCGGTAACTCCTGTCGGTCCTGTTGCGCCGGAGGTACTGTTTCCCGCAGTTTCTGCATATAAAGCATAGGGCACACTTATTAATTGCGATACACCCATAAATAAATATTGAGACCCTCCTGATTGGTCCATCTCAACCTGTAAGTACTTATCCCCATGCGCCCAATTGATTGCGGCCCAGTTACCGATAGTTGGAATTCCATCTCCAATCACTACAGTAAAAAGCCCGTAGTTATTAGTGGTAGGTGAATATGTTTCCTGGTACAGAATAGGTCCGCTGCTGGCGCTATCAATTATAGTTAAGCGAAGACTTATAATTTGGAAAGGTATAGGTTGCCCAAAAGGATTCCGTGCCACTGCCTGGTAATTTACCTTATGGGGTGCTTGTGCAAAAGTTGAGGAGAAGATGGCCAACATTGCGACTAAAGGCAAAATTAATTTCTTTTTCATTCAACGGTTTAATTTAAAGATAAAAATATCTGCTTAGTAAATGATGAGGATCAATATATTCCGCGGGCGGATTAAGGTTAAAAATATAGATTTGGTTGCGCAACAGCGCGTTTGGGTAATTTCTTAAAAAAAGTGTATGATTAATTTACGAAATAACTGGCCACGTAAAGTTGCTGTTGCAATGCTCTTCACAGTGTTTCTTTATATAGTGGTATACAAGGCAGTTCACTTACCGATTACCCACGATGAACAAGTAGCAACCCTTGATTACCCTCGGTTTACAGTATGGGAAATAATGATGTATACAGATAACTGGCCAACAAATCATATTTTAAATACTTTATGCATAAAACTAAGCGAGCATGTATTTGGATTTGAACCATGGATGCTAAGACTACCCAACATATTGTCATTTGTTCTTTTCTATTTTATTGTGTACTTAATTTCAATTCGGTATTTTTCAAAAGATCCAATCCTATTTTGCCTGCCTTTCTTCATAATATTTTGCAATCCTTTCCTCCTTGATTTTTTCGGATTGGCCAGGGGATACGGAATGTCGAACGCCTTAATGGCCTGTTCAGTATATGCTGTTTTGCGATTTTCGCTTTCATTTCGCAGGCGATGGTATTATTTAGCCATTCTGTTTTCGATGCTTGCGGCTTATGCAAATTTTACGTTACTTATATACTGGGCAGCGGTTCAAATAGTGCTGCTAACGCTGCAAATTGTACATGCTGTTAAAACAAAGGAGTCCCTGCGAAAAAATGTTTTTCAGATTTTGAACATGGGTTTACTTTCCATCGCCTTTTTGGCACTTTGCTATCAACCATTATACAAAATGCAATCCACTAATCAATTTGTTTATTGGTCAAGAGAAAGTTTTTTTAAGGATACTTTGCTTAACCAGGTGGAAGAGTTTCTGTACGGTGGAGAAACCTACACTTTTTTTAAGCCGGTCTTTATGGCGCATTGCGTTGTAATTGTTTTTACTATCGCAGCCGTTTATTCAGTATATAAAATAATCCGTAACAGCACCTTAGCCATTTCAAACCCCCTGGTTGTCTCTACCTTAATGCTCGCAGCAGTCTGGTTTGTAAATATGGCTCAAACAGTTTTAATGGGTACGCCATATCTTAGTACACGCACTGCCCTTAGCTATTATGTGTTATTTGCCTTTTTGTTTGCATTTTTAGTGAGAGGTATCAGTTTACAGATAAAACTTTTTCGCTACACTATAGTACCGGCGCTTATTTTTATTCTTTCGATGCATTTGTATCATACTGTGCATTTTAACTTTGTAAAAGAATGGTGGTACGATGCCCATACTTACGAGGTACAAAATTATTTAAGAGATTATCGACTAGAGCATCCTGAATTGAAGACAATTGAGTTAAACACCAGTTGGATATTCAATCCTTCTTTTAGATTTTATAACCGTACCGGTAAAACGCCCTGGCTCAGTTTAACCGAATATCATAAACAGGTTGATACCGCTTCGCAAACCTTATTCTACTATGCTACTTATGATGATGCATCGCAGTTAAAAAATTATCGCTGTGCGGTTCAATTTCCTGATGTTTGCAACGTATTGTTGATTAGGAAAAATTAGAAAGGGCTTTCAGTGTTTTTCATTAGCGCCCATGAAGTTATGCCGCTGCTTTTAACTATAGTTTCCTGCATAATCTTAAACCCCAGTTTTTGGTAGATAGTTACGTTTTTAGGATCTTCCGTTTTGAGCCAGCATTCCGTTAAACCCAGTTTGCGCATTTGTTCCATACTCTCGTCAATCAGTAAACGACTATATCCTTTACCTCTTGCGTGGGGCAAAACACCAATGCACCAGATATAACCCATATTAGGTCCTGCATTTTGCCGGATCCAATTTTCGGGTACACTATCATGATTCATTAACCGCAAGGTCGGTTTAATACCGATTTGAAAGGGGATGGTAGCCATACCTGATCGAATCTCCCGGGGCAAACCCAAAGGGAAGTTTTTTCCCCGAAGCCATATTACTGCGCCCTGCCTATCAGAGGTTAATAAAACGCCTCCGTACATCCGTGCAGCGGTTACACATTTATTGTAAAGCCGTTGTAAAAAAACACCTCTTTTATCTTCAGTAAATCCTTCAAAGGCATATTGCATCAGGGGATAATGCAGAAATGCTTTCGCAATAATATCTGTGGCAATTGAATCTTCTATAGTAGACATATAACTAAAGTAGTAAACTTTAATATTCAAATAGCCACTACCCAAAAAACAAAACGTGAATCAAATAAGTACCTTATATTTAAACTTAAATTATTTGTTCACCTAAAATCCAAAGTATGAGACATATTTCAACAATTTTTACTGTTGCAGTAGTGTTATTTTTCACCTCCTGTAACAACCAGCCCAAACCTGCAGAGGAAAAACCTGTGGAAACTCCTAAAGTTATAGAGGTGAAACCGGTATTTAAGCCTTACAAAGCCTTAATAGTACAACATACTGTAAAGGATTTTGATAAATGGTTTGCAGCTTATAATGCGCACGATTCTATTAGAAAGACCTACGGCATAAACGAATCCTCTGTAGGTCGCGGACTTGATAATGACAAATGGGTTTTAGTCTACAACGTAGCAACGGACCTTCAAAAAGCAAAGGATTTTGCAGGCTCGGCAAATCTAAAAGAGGTAATGAAGAAAGCCGGAGTAACAGGCGTTCCTACCTTAACCTATGTTGACGTTATACGTGACGATACCACAACAATACCTCAGAAAGAAAGGATAATGGTAACGCATCATGTAAAGGATTTTGATAAATGGTTGAAAGCTTATGATGCAGAAGGTTTGGCAACAAGAACTGCAAACGGAATGGTCGATAGAGGAATGGCGAGAAGTATAGACGATCCTAATACGGTAATATTACTTTTTGCAGTTACCGATGCTACTAAAGCTAAAGCCAGAATGAATTCGCCTGAGTTAAAGAAAGTAATGACCGACGCAGGGGTGGATGGCCCAACAATTACATGGTTTAAGTGGGTTACTGATTAGTTATAATGTTCTAAAAATAAAAATGGTGCCTTACTGCAATGTAGGGCGCCATTTTTTGTGCTTAATTTGAGGGAGGAGTCACCACCCGCTTTTTGCGCTTCAGAAAAGGATATTCGCTTTTATCTATTCTGAAGGAAAGACCACCGACTATATAATATTCAAGAAAGGTAAAGTTGTGATCTATCCCATCCACCTTAGTGTTCCGAACAGGTACCCACGGCAAATGCATGTATCCCGCCTTTAGTTCGGCCGAAAAGAAAAAGCATTTCCATATATCAATACGAGGACCCGTTGTTAGCGGAATGGAAACGCCTGACAAATGAAACTTATTATCCAGCCCAATACCCACAACGTGCACTTCGGTTTTCGTAATTACGAAAAGGCCCCCTATACCAAAATTCCAGCCAATATGTATCCAATCCTGTTTTGTGTGGTAGATGGGTAACATCCAAGCCACATCCAGGGTTACCAGGTTGAGGCCATTGGTGTGTTCAAAGCGAATAAAATCATTGGTCAGTACTACATCCTTATTTACATACGCCCCTGCAAAACGCGGTGAAACCGACGAATCAATTATGCCCGACATTTTAACCGTCTGGTTTTGGTCCATTACATATTTCATGTGGTCGATACCGAAAGAAATATGGATGTTGTGTTTGATGTAAAACCCGCCACGGAAATTGTATTGGGGTATAGGTAGGTTTTCAGGGTTCAAGTAAGTATTGAAAGAGAATTTACTTTGCCGGTCGTGCGCAGAAACATCGTAAATAGTAAAGTCGTATCCTGGGCCGTGGAAATGAATATCCGAGTGCGAAAAGTAATCGCGGTTATAACCCCAATACACATATATCCTTTTTTGATAAAATTTATCGTGCAGGTCAAACCAACCTTCTTTCTTCTTTTTTACAGACAAAGAATCCTGTGCAAAGCCGGCCAAAGTGCTCATTATCAATGTCGCCCACAATATATGTTTCATCCATGAAAATAAATATCTTTTTCAGATTAAATAGTTTCACAAAGCCTCTTCGGTATATATTAAATAAAACCGATACGGCATTTCTCGTCTGCGCCAAAAAAAGTATCTTGCTACCCGATTTAACACCTTACAAATGAGATACCTGATAATTGCATTGGTAGTGCTTTGTTTTTCAGCTTGTAACAATCCTATAAGCACCAATTATCCTGTTACAAAAACAGAGGATAGCACCGATGTGCTGTTTGGCCAAACAGTAAAAGACCCTTATCGCTGGCTTGAACACCTGGAAATAAAAGATGTTGCTGACTGGTATAAAACTCAGGCCAAATTTACGGATAGCGTATTGGCAAAAATACCAGGACAGGATAAAATGAAGAAGGAATTAGTGGATTTTGATAAGATAAAAGGCATCAAGTATTCTTCCATAATGAAGCGGGGCGAAAGGTATTTTTTTGATAAAAGATTGCCTGACGAAGAAATTGGAAAGATATATTACCGCGATGGTGCGGAGGGGAGGGATGTTTTGATTTTTGATCCACTGACTTACGAGAAGGATAAAGTTTATGAAGCAAGTTATGATATTAGCGCAGATGGAAAAATAATGGCACTTAACTTGTCCGAACAAGGCAAGGAAATCGGCTTTATGGTATTTAAAGATCTGGCCAACGGCACTTTTAGTCCGGAAAGGCTATTATACTCGGGCGGCGGATTTTTGGATGGAAGCAACGATATCGTTATGTACAATAAGCGAAAAAATGACAATGTGCACGACCGCAGTAACGCTTTAAACACACAGTTTAAAATGCATAAAGTTGGCGACACTGAAGAGAAAGACAAAGATGTTTTTAGTCGGGCTAAATACCCCGCATTAAATATTTTGCCTGAAGATTTTCCCTATATCCTGACTTCGAAAAACTGCAATTATATTTTTGGTGGAAAGGGAAATGTTAACTCCAACTTAGAGGCCTTTGTTGCATCTAAAGACGAGTTGGAAAAAACAACCATCAATTGGAAGCCCTTTAGCGTTTATGCCGATGAAGTAAAGAATTTTGTTGGGCACGGCGATGATATTTATTTCATTACCTCAAAAGGAAATAACAATAACAGGCTGGTGAAGATGACCCTTCCGGGAAATATCAATTCGGGAAAGGAAATATTTACCGGCGGCGACTGGAAGATAGAAACTATTGCAGATGCAAAAGACTACCTGGTAATTACTCAGACCAAAAACGGGGTTGAGTTTAAAACAAAAAAACTTGAGTTTGCCACTGGTAAAATTGAAGATATCATTTTGCCACTGAACGGAACAATTGCTGTTTCACCGCTAAGTAACCAAACCAACGAATGCGTTATCTGGAACGGCTCATGGATAGTTCCGGGCAATTTTTACTCATGCGATCTTGCAACAGGCAAGTTTGAGAACGGGCCTTTTTATTATCAATACAAATACCCCGGTTCAGAAAACCTGGTAGTGGAGGAGGTAGAAGTTCCTGCCGCCGACAGCGCCCTTGTTCCTTTAAGCATTGTGTATGATAAAACAAAGCTGATGAGGGATGGAAGTAATATAGCCTTGTTGCAAGGTTATGGCGCTTATGGCATTTCAATGAATCCTTATTTTAACGCTAACGAATTGGTGCTGCTTGAGAAAGGCGTGGTAGTGGCCCATGCGCACGTAAGGGGAGGTGGTGAAAAAGGCGAGAAATGGCATTTGCAGGGTATGAAGGATACCAAGCCCAATACATGGAAAGACTTTAATAAATGTGCCGAATACCTGATAAGCAATAAATATACTACTGCCGAAAAACTGGGTTGCACTAGCGCCAGTGCCGGGGGGATTTTAATTGGACGGGCAATAACGGAACGGCCCGACCTTTACAAAGTTGCCATACCAAAAGTTGGCGCGTTAAATACTACCCGCTCGGAGTTTAGCCCTAATGGCCCGGTAAATACGCCCGAATTTGGAACAATAGCCAATGAAAAAGAATTTAAAGGGCTGTATGAAATGGATGCATTGCAACATGTTACACCCGGTGTAAAATATCCGGCTCAATTAATTACTACCGGGTTTAACGACCCGCGCGTTAGTAGCTGGGAACCAGCTAAGTTTGCGGCCGCTATGCAGGCTTCATCAATTTCAGGAAATCCTGTGCTTTTATATGTCAATTATAAAGGCGGGCATTTTGGTGGCTCAACAAAGTCGGAACAGTTTGATGAAACCGCTAAAATTTATGCCTTCCTGTTATGGCAATGCGGGTATAATGGGTTTGGGAGCAAGTAATGAGCAACAGTTGATTATTTTTGCAGGATGAAGCGTTTATATTTTCTGCAAATCATGTTGCTTGTTGTTTCTTTTGCCAGTGCTCAAAGCGGTCCGCTTCGTATAACGCTTGATCCTTCACTAAGACCCTTTTATCATGGCGTTGAATCGGGTGACCCCGAGGCAGACCGGATAATAATCTGGACCCACGTTACACCTGACAGCGGCACGGCATCAAATATTGATGTTTACTGGCAAATAGCCACCGATACGGGGTTTACCAATATCGTAAACTATGGCAAATGTATTGCCACCGACAGCAGTCACTATTGCGTTAAAGCCGATGTATGTGGATTGCAACCTTCCACCTACTATTATTATATGTTTTATGCCCTGGGTGGCAATTCAATTACCGGGCGAACAAAAACTGCGCCTGCCGCCGGAGCAGATGTAGATAGCCTGAGGTTTGCGGTGGTAAGTTGTGCCAGTTGGGAGCACGGATATTTTAATGCATATCAAAGCATCAGCAACAGAAATAATATTGATGCAGTAGTGCATGTAGGGGATTATATTTACGAGTACGGAAGTGGCGATTACACTGCTAATATTTCGGGCCGCACTTATGACCCTCCCGCTGAATGTATTACCGAACTGGGATATGAACTACGTTATTCGCAATATAAGCTGGATGATCAACTGAAACGTTTGCACCAATTATTTCCGTTTATAACAGTTTGGGACGACCACGAGACCTGCAATAATTCGTACAGCACAGGGGCACCAAACCAATCCGGCCAGCCTTATAGTTTTAGAAAGCATAATTCAACCAGCACTTATTTTAAGTGGATGCCATTACGTAAGCCAGACGCACTAGATACTTTGCGCATTTTCCGAAAACTGCGTTATGGTAAGCTGCTTGATCTTGTGATGCTTGACACACGGCTTTATGACCGCGATGAGCAGGATCTTTCTGCCACCAATGATTCTACAAGGCATATGATGGGACCCGTTGAAAGAGCATGGTTCTATCAGCAATTGGACGATACCGCTACCCGGTGGAAGATAATTGGAAACCAGGTGATGTTTGCCCCTTTAAACGTGTTAGGTCAACCGGTAAATGCCGACCAATGGGATGGATACAATTATGAACGGGGGCTTATTGAAAATCATATTTTGCAGCATCCGGTGAAGGATGTGGTAATTCTTACCGGCGACATACACTCCACCTGGTGCAACGATGTGCCCGGCCCAAATTATAACAGTAACACCGGTGCGGGTTCGGTATGTGTTGAGTTTGTGGGCACCAGTGTAACTTCGCCTGCATTTCCAATTCCGGTGGGGCAGGGCGT
>JAQBNQ010000481.1 GCA_028288545.1 Bacteroidota bacterium | reverse complement strand
TTAAACATTCAATTACCAAAGCCGGCTCATCGCTTTGCAATAAAGTGTTGTACATACCCGCCGCCTGTACCATATTGCGCGGAACACAAACATACATACCCCGCAAAGCATTAATGATCATACCCATGGGCGAACCGGTGTGCCATATCCCTTCCAAACGGTGGCCACGTGTACGGACAATTAGCGGTGCTTTTTGAATTCCCCTGGTGCGATACTGTAAGCAGGTAAGATCATCTACCAAAGGCTCAAGCCCGTAAATAAGGTAATCAAGGTATTGTATCTCGGCAATTGGTCTGAATCCGCGGAGTGCAAGGCCTATACCCTGCCCCATGATGGTTGCTTCGCGAATACCGGTATCAAAAATCCTGATCTCGCCGAATTTTTCCTGCAATCCGCTAAAGCCCTGGTTAACATCACCGATCCGGCCAACGTCTTCACCAAAGGCAACGATGTTGGGATACTTTAAAAACAGCTTTTCAAAAGCATTATTCAATATCTCAAACCCGTTCAATGATTTTGAATCATCATTATAAACAGCAGGCACCTCTTTTACTTTCAAAGCGTTTTTATCGGTTTCGCTATGCAGGTGCGAACTATAAATATCCTGGTACTTTGCTCCAAAATCCTTTATCCAAAAACGCAATTCATTAATGGCATTAAAGCTTTCAGCCCTGTAATGAACCGCCACTTTTTTTGCAGCCTTTAATATCTCCCTTCTAACAGGATCAATAGCGGTTTTTAATTCGTAGATAACACCATCAGCAAAAGTCGTATCGCCGCTCTCCTCTCCCACTTTAGTTATCAGGTCGCTCACTTCGGCAATCTCCTGCTTTATAGGCTCATTAAATTTCCTCCAGGCGGCTTGTTTGCTTTCCAAAACATGCTGTTTTGCATCTTCCAGCATTTGCTCACATTCTTCCGCTGTAGCAATTCCGCTTGCAATGATCCACTCGCGCATTTTTGCCAGGCAGTCAAAGTCTTTCTCCCACTGAAGGCGATCCGTAGTTTTATAACGCTCATGCGAACCGGAGGTTGAATGACCCTGTGGTTGTGTTACATCAATATGAAACAGTGCCGGGATATGTGTTTTGCGCACCTTTTCAATTCCGCGCTTATACGTTTCAACCAGTTTAGGATAGTTCCATCCTTCGCAGGTATAAATATCAACGCCATTGCCTTCTTCATCTGTTTGAAAGCCCGAAAGCGCTTCTGAAATACTCTCCTTGGTTGTTTGATACTTTTTAGGAACAGAAATTCCATATCCATCATCCCACACTGATACGGCCAAAGGCACTTTTAGCACCCCAGCTGCGTTGATGGTTTCCCAAAACAAACCTTCACTGGTGCTGGCATCGCCTATCGATACAAAGGACACTTCATTTCCCTTATCGCTGAAAATTGTAAAATCTTCCAACTCTCCGTTTTGGCGATATAGTTTTGAGGCCAGGGCCAAACCTAAAGAACGCGGCATTTGGCAGGCAGTGGGGGAAGCATCTGCAGATGAGTTATATCTGCTTGTTTGATCCAGCCAGTTTCCGTTTTTATCCTGTATGGCCGTGGCATAATGACCATTCATTTGCCGGCCACCGCTCATAGGCTCCTGCTGCTGATCGGGGTTTGCGTATAGTTGTGCAAAAAACTGTTCTACCGTCAATTCCCCCATGGCCATCATCCATGTTTGGTCGCGGTAATAGCCACTGCGCCAGTCGCCGGGTTCAAATGATTTAGCCAACGCAATTTGAGCCAACTCCTTTCCATCACCGAATATTCCGAATTTGGCTTTGCCGGTTAGTACTTCCTTGCGGCCAAGCAAACTTGTTTCTCTCGAAATCAGCGCAACTTTAAAATCGCTCAGCACCTCGTTTTTAAACTGCTCTAAAGTCATCTCCTTATTTCCTGCGGCCACGCTTGTATTGTTTGACATAAATAAACGCTCTTTTAACATCACAAATATAATCCCTTAAGCCCTGCACCCAAACAGGGGTTTTAACATTTAATAAACAGTCCGCAAAAGCGGTCTTCTGTTGATAGTAAGCGATAAGTTTAAAATAGATTGACGACCGGAAATGAAGAATTAAGCCGTGGCTTCTGCCTTTTTCTTCGCCCTCCACCAAAAGTACCCGATGGTGGCGATAATGAGATAGGGCATCATAAAAATGTACAGCACACCCTTATTGATACCTAAAGCAACCGAGGAGCCCGCATCGGTAGAAGTTTCTACAGTACCCTGACACATAGCGCATTGCGCATTAGTTGATGAGTAAGCAAGCATCAAAAGTACCAGGATCAATAAAACAGGAAATAAGCGTTTCATGGCGCGAAGATAAAGAGAATTTTGGATTGCGGATTACTACTTGTAGGACGACGATATCATTAAATAAACAATTACCCCTGTTATCGAAACGTACAACCAGATCGGAAATGTAATACGCGCAATTTTTTTATGCTTTGCAAACTGCCCTGAAAGACTTTGGTAAGAGGTATACAGAATAAAGGGGAGAATTAGCGCCGCCAAAAAAACATGGGTGATAAGGATAAAATAGTAGATGTACTTAATGGCTCCATCTCCATCATAACTGGTGGTTTTAGCTAAAAGATGGTGAGCGATATACGATAACAAAAACAGCGTGGAAAGAACAATAGAAGTAAGCATTACCGTTTTATGCGCCTGGTATTTTTTCTGCATTACTAAAACATAACCTGCAATAAGCAGCACCGAAACTGCCGAGTTGATGATGGCATTTATTTTTGCAAAAATATGTGGATTAAAACCAAGACTAATATCAAACAGGCCCTGGTGTAACAAAACCACCGCGGCAAAAACTACTACAGATACGATTCCTATAAAAATGTAAGCCTTTTTGTCGTTCTTTTCTATTACCGCCGTTAACATAACTAATTGTTTATTTTTTGATTGATTTTACCTGCCGTGATCCACTACTTTCTTTTCCTTCTTGTCAAAACTAAAGCCCTGTTCGGTTGCTCTTAGCAATAGCACAATATCCCCCATTAGTTTATTTACGCGGTTACTGTCAACCCCGCTATAGTAGCCGCGTATGTTTCCGTCCTGGTCAACCAGTATCAGTTTTTCGCTGTGTATAAATGCCTCCGGGCCACCATCTTCATCATCCTTAGCCGTTACATAAAATCCTTTACTCGCAAGCTTAAAAACATCCTCCTTGCTTCCACGCAGAAAAAACCATTTACCGGGAATGGCGTCATGCTGATCGGCATATTTGCGAAGTGCGGCCAGGGTATCCTTTACAGGATCGACGCTGATAGATACTATTTTAAAGTTCTGTTCCCGTACAAAATCGTGTTGCACTCTTTCAAGGCTGTTGCTCAACTTAGGGCATATACCCGGACAGGTGGCAAAAAAGAAATCTACTACATAAATATTGCCGTGCAATGAATCAAGGGCCAGCGAATCGCCGTTCTGGGTCTGAAATTTTAAGTTTGGGATAACGTGGTAAACCGAATCAAAAACCTTTTCGCCCTTATCGTTGGTAGATTCAACAGTCCCTTCAGCGAACATTTTTTGTGGCGAATGCGGTCTGCGTATCTTACCCAATGGCTGAAATACCAAAAGAAAGAAAACCGGCAAAGCCAGTACAATGCCCAGCGCCAGTATTTTTAATCGTTTATCCGTCATAGTTCGCTACCTCAATTTCAAAAAGCGGTGCAAATTAAAACAGAAAAAGGACAAAACACGTTGTATAAGGACTATTGGAATTATTTGTCAATTTTGGCGTCCCGGGAATTTAACATAGACCGCTTTATGAGGAAGACCAGAAACCTTCTGCTTATTATTTTTTGTGCATTTGCCGGTTTTACACAGGCAGCCGACCTACGGGGCGATACGATTGATGTTAGAGGGTACCAACTACGTCTTGACCTTTCGGATTTTACCAACAAAGTCTTGTATGGAGATGCTACTATTGGAATTAAAGCCAAAATGAACAATGTTGGGGGAATACACCTCGATTTGTTAGGGCTTACCGTGGACTCTGTTTTTGTAAATGCGGTTAAACTTCCTTTTACCTATAATGACTCTATCATTGATATACACTTCCCCAATGCGCTAAATACGGGCGATTCAGCCACTCTGCGCATCTATTATAATGGCTCTCCCCTGCAAATGGCTGGCGATTTTGGTGGGTTCTTTTGGACTGCTACTTACGCCTTTAACATTGGTGTCAGTTTTTTAGCCGACCCTCCGTGTTTTGGTAAGGTTTGGTTTCCGTGTTTCGACAATTTTACCGTAAGGAGCAACTTCGAATACTATATAACTACGGATATTACAAAAAAGGCGTTTTGTAACGGCCTGTTGCTGGATTCATCCTCCAATGCAACTACAAATACCTGGCATTGGAAGTTAAAAGAAAATATCCCCTCGTACCTTGCCTCAGTTACTGTGGGTCCTTATGTTACCCTGGCAGATACCGTAAATACTGCGAACGGAAATATCCCTATTCAAATTGGCGCTGCTGTTTCGGATACTGCATCTGTAAAGCATTTATTTCAGCACTTACATGATGACGTTCATAACCTTGAAAAGCACTGGGGGCCTTACCGCTGGGAACGTGTAGGATATTGTATTGTGCCATTTGATGCCGGCGCACTGGAACATGCTACCAACATCAGCTTTATGCAGTACTTTTTAAACCTTGTAGATAATGAATGCGAACAGGTAGTTGCGCATGAATTAAGCCACCATTGGTTTGGCGACCTTGTTACCTGTCCAAGCGCGGCTGAAATGTGGTTGAATGAGGGCTGGGCTTCTTTTAATGAGAATTTATTTTTTGAAGATGTTTATGGAGCAGATTCAGCTAAAAAGGTTCTTCGTGTAAATCATCAGTTAGTTCAGCAAATGGCGCACGTTAATGATGGAGCCTTTTTACCGGTAAGCGGAGTACCCGAAGATCAAACCTATGGAACGACAGTGTACAAAAAGGGTGAAGACGTTATACATACGCTGCGTTATTACATGGGCGATTCGTTATTTTTCAGCTCGGTGAGGGACTATTTGAATCACTACACTTTTCAACACGGCAGCACTTTCGAACTGCGCGATTATTTAAGCCAGCAATCAGGAATTGATCTGACGGATTATTTTGATGACTGGATATTAGCGCCGGGCTTTCCGCATTTTTCTATTGAACACCAGGAGATACAGGCAGCCGGTGGCTCCTATACTTTGCACTACCAGGTAAGGCAGCGCTTAAGGGAGGCTCCGCATCATTATAATAATGTACCGGTTACAGTTTCTTACTTCCGGGAGGACATGTCGCACGTGGATGAGAGAATTACGGTAAGCGGCGAATGCACCGATCATATTACTACTTTGGCCTTTCAACCTGTTTATGTTGCTGTTGATTTTAATGAAAACCTGCAGGACGCAATAAGTGATGAGTGGCAAATAATAAAAACACCGGGCACTTATAATTATACAATTGGTATGATGAAGGTGCGTGTAAATTCTGTTGGTGATTCTGCCCTGCTAAGAATTGAACACAACTGGATCGCTGCCGATGCCATGTATAATCCTATACCTGATCTGCATTTGCATAACTATCGTTACTGGACCATCGGCGGAGTGTTTGATTCCACTTTTAATGCACAGGCTACCATTACTTACGACGGCTCGCCAACCGGAAATCTTGATTCAAGTTTTATTTCCAATTCGGAAGATAGTTTGGTGATGATGTACCGGCCCAACCAGGATAGCGACTGGGCCTTTGCCGATTCGATTTTACTAAACGTGCAGGTTAATGTAAACAACAAAAAAGGCCTGATAACCATTTACAACCTGAAGAAGGGCGAATATGCCATGGCGATTTATAATACCAATTTACCTACTGATACCAACAAAAGAGCCAGTTGCAAACTACAGGTGAATGTTGCTGAAATTACCTCGCCAAAAAACTTCAAACTATATCCTAATCCGTCATCGGGAAATATGATCGTTGATTTTGACATAAACACTTTTGACAAACTGGAGGTATTTGATCTTCTTGGCAAAAAACTGATGGAACAAAAAATCGCTTCTGTCCAAAATATTACTGAATTAAAATTAAGCCATATTGCGGCCGGTAGTTACCTTGTTACTTTAAGTGATAAGTTGGGTAACCGCTATACTAAAAAAATGATAAAAGAATAAACTATGCAAAGAATTTCGGTGATAGGAGCAGGTACAATGGGCAACGGCATTGCCCATGTTTTTGCCATGAATGGATTTAATGTAACCCTTGTTGATGTTTCGGAAGAGGCTTTGAAAAAAGCTTTGGCGACTATTACAAAAAACCTTGACAGGATGGTTGCTAAAGGAAATATTACAGATGAAGTGAAACTGGCAACCTTAGGAAGACTGGTAACAAACACATCTCTGCACTCCTGCAAAGATGCAGACCTTGTAGTTGAAGCAGCCACAGAAAACGTAGATATTAAACTGCGGATTTTTAAAGAACTGGATGAGGTGTGCAAATCGGAAACTATCCTGGCATCTAACACTTCGTCTATTTCCATCACCAAAATAGGCGCGGCTACCAAGCGGGCAGACAAAGTGATTGGAATGCACTTTATGAACCCGGTACCGGTTATGAAACTGGTAGAAGTAATACGCGGATATGCCACCAGTGATGAGGTGCTGCAAACCATCATGGATGTTTCGCATAAGCTGGGCAAAAGCCCTGTGGAAGTAAATGATTATCCAGGCTTTGTTGCCAACCGGATTTTAATGCCTATGATAAACGAAGCCATCCAAACCCTGCATGAGGGCGTAGCAGGTGTTGAAGAAATAGACACCGTTATGAAACTTGGATTGTCGCACCCAATGGGCCCATTGCAACTGGCCGACTTTATTGGGCTTGATGTTTGCCTTGCCATTATGCGTGTATTGCACGATGGCTTCGGAAATCCCAAATACGCTCCATGCCCTTTATTGGTTAACATGGTAACGGCTGGCTACCTCGGTGTAAAAACAGGGGAAGGGTTTTATAATTATACTTTAGGAGTAAAGGATATGGTGATTAGCCCGAGGTTTGCTTAAGGGCGATT
>JAQBNQ010000457.1 GCA_028288545.1 Bacteroidota bacterium | reverse complement strand
AAAAAGGACTCTACCATAAAAAATACTTACGAAGGCCCTGTACAAGGTGTAGGCAACAAAACTACCTGGACCAGCAAGAACAGTGGCACTGGCTCTATGGAGGTCCTTCAATCCGTTCCTTCCAGCTATTTGCAAACAAAATTAGCGTTAAACGATTTTCCTCCATTTGAATCACATTTTATTTTGAAAGAGGCCAATGGAGCAACAGAGGTTACCTGGGTTGACAGTGGTAGTTCAGGTTTTCCATGGAAAATTTTTAACCTGCTGGCCGATAAAATGATGGGACCCGATTTTGAAGTGGGGCTTGCTAATCTTAAAACGCAGGTAGAGTCTTTACCAAAATGGAAGCTAAGCGAATATAAAATTGAAGAGTTGGAGGCCAGACCTATATTGAGCGTACTTGACTCATGTCCTGCCTCTGAGATTGGTAAAAAGCTGGGTGGATTATATTCCGAAATTGGCAAAGTGATGCAAAAAAACAAGCAAGACTTTAACTCGCCGGTAATGGCTTTCTATCACAGTTTCTCTCCTGAAAAGGTTGTACTTGAAGCTGCAGTTCCGGTAAGTAAAGAAATTAAAAGCGAAGGCAGGGTTACCGGAAAAATGATGCCTAAAACAAAAGTACTTTCAGTTACATTTTTTGGCGATTACCAGCTTATGTCGCAGGCCATGCCGCAAATACAGGAATACATGAAGAAAAATCATTTGGAATCAAATGGCTCCGAATTTGATATTTACATGAACGACCCCACTACGGTAAAAAGCAAAATGGATATTCAAACAAAAATCAATTTGCCGATTAAGTAAGTCATAATTTATACCTGTAAGTCGTTTAAAGTCAGTATTTTATAGAAAAAATGCATCTTAACTTAACAATGCCTAAGAAGAGCATTCTTCAATTAATTGTGCTTCCATAAATGCAAGTGACCTTGGGCAAGGGGGGAGTAGGTATTTCAAAATATACTTGTCCCGCCAAAAACAAAAAGGCCGTCATTATTGTTCTTGCTAACTCGTTATTTTACTTTAAGTTTGCACCCTCAATTTATGAGCGATTCAATAAAACACGAGTGCGGCATAGCACTTATCCGGCTGCTCAAACCCTTAGATTATTATGTAGAAAAGTACCGCACCATAGCGTACGGCCTTAACAAGTTATACCTGTTAATGGAAAAACAACATAATCGTGGACAGGATGGGGCAGGAGCCGCGGTTATTAAGCTCGACCCGGTGCCGGGAAGCCACTTTATTAACCGCGCCCGCAGCATCAAAAACCAACCTATTGTTGATGTTTTTGACCAGGTATTTTCAACCTTCCCTAAGGATAGAAAACCCCTGGATAACCCTGTTGCCGAGGCAGACTGGTACAAGAAAAACAGCCCGTTTGTGGGCGAATTGTTGTTGGGCCACCTGCGTTATGGAACCTATGGCCGCAATACCGACAGTTATTGCCACCCCTTTATACGCGAAAACAACTGGATGACCCGCAACCTGGTACTTGCAGGTAACTTTAACATGACCAATGTTGACGATCAGTTTGATGTGCTGATATCCTTAGGCCAACACCCGCGCGAAAGAAGCGATACCATTACAGTAATGGAAAAAATTGGCCACTTTTTGGATGATGAAGTGCAGAAGATATTCGACCGTTACAAGGACCGCGGATATAGCAATAAAGAGATAACAGATTTTATTATCAAGGAATTGAGCGTTCGCAGAATTTTATCGCGTTCGGCTAAGGATTTTGATGGAGGATATGCTATGGCGGGAATGTTTGGCCATGGAGACGCCTTTGTGTTGCGCGACCCGAACGGAATACGCCCGGCGTATTATTACTATGATGATGAAGTAGTGGTGGTAGCATCGGAGCGCCCTGCCATTCAAACCACCTTTGATGTGCCTTTTGATAAGATACTTGAAGTACAACCCGGCCATGCTTTGGTAATTAAAAAAGACGGCCGTGTTAAGCATGACTTAGTGCGCGACCCCGGCGAAAAGAAATCATGCAGTTTTGAGCGGATCTATTTTAGCCGTGGTACCGATAAGGAAATTTACAGCGAGAGAAAAAAGCTGGGTGAATTGCTTACGCCTACGATATTGGAGGCTATCAATTACGATTTTGAGAATACGGTTTTCTCTTTTATACCTAACACGGCCGAGGTAGCCTTTTATGGTTTATTGAAGGGTTTGGAAAACTACCTGGACGTACATAAAATGCAGCGCCTTTCTACCGAAAAGGATATTAATGATGTTGATTTAAAACGCCTGCTTGAATTACGCCCACGGGTTGAGAAAATAGCTGTGAAGGATGTAAAGGCCAGGACCTTTATTACCGACGATAGCAGCCGCGATGAAATGGTGAGCCACGTTTACGACATTACGTACGGCTCGGTTAAAGGTGGTACGGATACCTTAGTGGTTATTGATGATTCAATTGTGAGGGGTACTACTTTGCAAAAAAGTATCCTTTCTATTTTAGACAGGTTGAACCCAAAAAAGATAATTGTTGTCTCTTCTGCTCCGCAGATACGCTACCCCGATTGTTACGGTATTGACATGAGCCGGATGTATGATTTTATTGCTTTCCGTTCTCTTATTGGCTTGCTGAAGGACCGTAACCTTTCGCATAAACTGCAGGAGGTGTATGAACTGTGCAAGGCCGATGATCTGAAACCCGCAGCCGAAGTAAGTAACCACGTAAAAAAGCTTTACGACCTGTTTACCGCCGAAGAGATATCAGAAAAAATATCGGAAATAGTGAGGCCCAACCACATTTTTGCCGATGTGCGCATCATATACCAAACTATTGATGACCTGCATAAAGCCTGCCCTAACAATTTGGGCGACTGGTACTTTACCGGCAACTACCCAACCCCGGGCGGAAACAAGGTGGCCAACAAAGCTTTTATGAACTACATGGAAGGCCGGAATGATAGGGCTTACTAAAGCCACTGTCCTGCAAAAAGACTTGTTTACCTAATAATGTGGCCTATTTTCTTTTGGAAACTAGGCATTTAGCCTCCTACTATTCAGTTTTTTTAGTTTAATTTGCTAGGTAGAGTAATTGTTGCCATTTGGGTTTTCAAGTGGGTGGGGATCGTATTCGTTGTCTTTAAATTTTTTAATCATGGGAAAATTTACAAAATTTTTTCTCGCTTTTGTTTTTTCTATAAGTGTGGGTTTTATCCATGCCCAATCTGCCAACGACAGTGTTCCTGCTGCTATGCCGGTTGAAGCACCAACAACAGCACAGCCTATAGATACCCCGGTAGCAAAGCCAGTTGAACAACCAACAGCGGCGGAACCTATTGCTCAGCCGGTTGAACAGCCCGCAACGGATAAAAAAGCTGCTGATACTTCTAAAGTAAAAGGCAAGGATTCGCAAAACCAGCTTGAGTTTATGAAGCCGGATATGGAGTCTAAGAATTATAATTTTTACCAACGTAAAAGTGTTTCTACTCCTTTAATGCCTCGCTATGATCTTGACTCGGCGGTGTATCAGAAAGGCAAAAAGAAAGAAAAGCAACAACAGTCGTATCTTAAAAAACAATATGCCTTTCCTGCCAAGCCTAAGGACCAGTGGGAGTTGGGCGTAAATTTTGGGGTGGCGCTTCTTTCGGGTAACGTTAAGCCTTACATCAACATTAAGGGACTTGTACAAAATATAGGCGCTGGTTTTACAGTGCGTAAAGCAATAGGCTATACTCTTTCGCTGCGTTTTGGTTACGACTTTATGATGATGACAGGCCGAAACTGGCAACCGGATGCGAACCTGGAATTTAACCAGGCCTTACATGGTGCGGATGACCCAAGGGTTAACTATTGGAACAATCCGAACCTGTTGAGTTCGCGCACTAAGGATACCATTAACATGAACAAACTTTTCTTTTACAATTACCGCACTTATGTACACGAAGCACACTTAGAAGCTGTAATTAACCTTGGCAACATCAGTTACCACCACGAAAGAAACATGGTTAACTTTTACCTGGTGGCCGGGGTCAGTACTTTCTTCTATACTACTTACATGGATGCATTGGATAGAAACGGGCAGGTATATGATTTTTCGCCGGTGTATAAATTGTATTTGGATAATACCGGAAACGGAAACGTTAACAGCCGTG
>JAQBNQ010000451.1 GCA_028288545.1 Bacteroidota bacterium | reverse complement strand
ATAAACGCCCTTGATATGCAAAAAGCGCTTTTACAGTTACGTGCTAACCTGCAGGCGATCCTTAAAAATCCGCTGGAACGAAACGCAATGACCGGTTTCGACTTTGTGGGTTGGATCGATGAGCAATTAAAAAAGAGGCGCGGTTTTACAGCCGCACCAGTTTATGGTAAACATTAGAACTTCCCGTTTGTATTCTCATCATATATACACCCCGTGCTACATTCAGGTCAACTTCTAAATACGTGCTGCGTATTGTAGTTTTGAATACGATCCTTCCGTTGTCATCATATATTTCCATATCTGAATCAACCAGCTTGTTGTCGATGTTCAATTGCCAGATTCCAGCAGTCGGATTCGGATATATGATGATGCCATCCTGTTGAATTTCGTTGATGCCGGTAACTATCACCGCCGTTGAAACAGCTTTACAGCCGTTGCTGTCGGTAACTGCCACCGTATAACTGCCTTGTGATGATGCAATAAATATTGGCGATGTAGCACCGGATATGGCTACCCCATTATTGTACCACTGAACGTTGGTTTCGTTGTATACCCGTAAAGTATCGCCACTTTGACTGATTGAAACAGGAGGCAAGGGAAGCACATCAATAGCGAGGTGATTAGACTCGGCAGTACATTGATTTGCATCTGTTACAGTAACATAATAGTTGCCACCAAGAGAAGTAAAGATACAACTATCGCCGGTGGTGTTATTCCATGCATAATGAGCATAACCGCCCGGAGCGCAAATCTGCGCACTATCGCTTGAGCAAATTTGCGGAGTAGAAGTACTGATAGTTATAGCGGGAATAGCACCTGCAGTAATGTTGATGGAATCTTTCGACTTACAACCACCAATGTTTACTGTAACTATATAGAGTCCGCTATGGGTAACAGTATCCGTAGCGTTGGTAGTACCATCCTGCCACAAATAAGTTGCACCTGCGTTGGTTGCATCTAAAATAAAAGAGGCGCTGCCACAAACAGAAGTATCATTACCAAGGTTAACAGATGGTGCCGGTGAAATAACTACCTGGTTTGTAACTGTATCGGCGGTGCCACCATTAAAGGCCAGTAAAGTGATAGTATAGGTGCCTGATGCGGAGAAAATATGATAGGGTGCCGTATTGGTGGAGGTGTTAGACGGACCTGTTAAAGGATCGCCAAAGTCCCAATGTGCGGAATCGACAGGTTGATCGATTACAAACGTTGCAGAATCACCGAAACAGGTATGGCCGTAAGTAAAGGAATTAGAGGTTGACAGATAAGGCGGTATGGCCTGCGGTAAGTCGAGTTGGCTTGTGGTACCGCCGGGTAATGTAACAGCCATCAATTGCAGATTACAGCCGAGGCCTGCAACATCAGGATTTTGAATACAGTGAATGAAGTTATGAGAGTAACTGGAAATATACACCTTGCCATCTGAGGCCAATTGCATACCGGCAAAATAATCGGCTCCGCCCAACACGTAACCCAGCCTGATTCGCGAAGCAAAGATGGCGTTGGCATTGCCGGCTTGTAAATCGAATTGATAGACAGGTGTGGTATCGTTGCTTTCTTCATCCACATATAAATACCTGCTGTTTGGTGAAAACTCAACACCATAAGGGCCAAAATGAGTCCAACTGTTATCGGAAATGGAATTTGACAAGACACCGGTTGAGTTATCAAAATCCATAATGTCCAAACGCTGGTCTATATCTTGTGCAGAGATGAATTTTTTACCATTGGGTGAAAACTTGATTGGGCCAATGCTGCTTGGAATGCCGCCGATATTTGTGATTACGGGGGTGCCTACACCGGCAGAAGTAACCGGATATACATAATAATTGCTGGCACCCTGGGGCACAGTAACAACCCAATAGTCGATGCCATTGGCTTGGCGTATAGCGGTTAGTTTTTCGGTACAGGATGGTAGAAGCGGAACATTAATAACGGAATTAACATTGCCAAGGCCTCCGCTAAGTGTCATATCCACCTCAGAGTATTGGAGTCCGTTGAAGCCGCCATCTTGTGTAAAAATATAATAAAGGGTTGTTGAACCCGGTACCGGAATGATAACCGCAGATTGTGTAGACGAATAGCCACCGCCCAAACCTGTGCCGTTGGACATGGCCGTATTGTTTTTATTCCAAACTGTTATACCGTCTGTGTAAAACAACAACTGACCGGTTGCATCGGAAATACTTGCACATCCTTCGGCTGTGCCTATTGCACTGCCTGTAAAGGTAACAGGAGAGCCAGTATTAAATGAAATACCGGCTGCGTCTCCGAAACACCAATTGTTCCATTGTTTTTGTGCCGGCGCAATAAAAAAGCAAATTAAAAGCAAGCAGGTAAAAGTGTAAGTCCTCATAGTTTCATGTTTATTTGATGTTCATCAGAGTGTTAAAAGTATAGGTTTATTCTGGCTTTTTAAATATATCTCGAATATTTTTTATAATCGAGCGCGACAGTTAAATATCTACGAACATATTAAAAATAGTTAGCTATTTTAGCAAAAACATGTACGTTATGCGCAAAAAAATCCTATTTATTTTACTGGTCTTTGTCTTGAGCGCAACGCTGGTAAACTCCCAGGGCAGAACCTGGAACGTGTGGTGCTTTGGTAGCAATGCAGAACTTGACTTTAACAGCGGTAGTCCGGTTGCCGTAAGCGGGGATGCAATCGTTACCCAGGAGGGTTGTGCCAGTATTTGTGATAGTACCACCGGACAACTGCTTTTTTATACGGACGGTTCTATAGTTTGGGACAAGAATAATCAACGGATGCCCAACAACACGATTCTACTTGGGGGAAATAGTAGTTCAACTCAATCGGCAATAATTGTACCTAAACCGGGAAGTACTACTCTTTACTACATATTTACAGTGGGGGCACAGGCGGGTTATGCCGGGGTTGATAGCGGAATGTCGGTAAGCGTTATTGATATGAGTTTACGTGGGGGCCTGGGTGACGTATCACAGCAGCCGCAGCAATTAATTGTACCAACCTGCGAAAAAGTTAGCGCCTGTCGCATGGCTGGAAGTACGGGCTATTGGGTAATAACCCACTTATATTATAATGATGAGTTTTACGCCATACCCATTACACCGGCGGGGCTGGGAACTCCGGTTATTTCGCACCAGGGTTTGCCGCTTCCGAATCTTTCGCAAAACGGCGAGGAGGCTATCGGTTATATGAAAGTATCCCCCGATGGAACGAAGATAGCTATGGCGGCATGGATACTTATTAACAGGGTTGATCTTTATAATTTTGATAATTCGACCGGGCTGGTTTCGCCACCGATTTTTACAGATAGTATACCTGTTATTTCTAATGGCGCCGGTCCTTATGGCTTGTCATTTTCTCCCAATGGCCAATTGCTTTACGTGGGAATTGTAAATGACTCGCATATATATCAATACAACCTTAACGCTGGTAACGGGGCAGCAATTATTGCGTCAAAATATCCGCTTTTATGTTCGAATGGAGATGCCGGAGCATTACAGCTAGGGCCGGATGGTAAATTATATGTTGTAAATGGTTTTGCAAATACGCTTGATTGCATTAACAGCCCTAATGTTTATGGTGCGGGGTGCAACTACGTTAGCAACGCAGTTTCGTTGGGTACTGGTAATAATCAGTTGGGCCTGCCAAATTTTATTGATGCCTTGTTTTACCCAGATACTACAGCAGCTTTACCCTTACAGGCAAGTGTAAATTCGTCTAATTCTACCTGTGGAAGTGTATGTACAGGCACCGCCAATGCATCAGCGCAGTTCGGAACGCCGCCTTATACTTATAACTGGCAACCGGTAAACAAAACCACAGCGGCCATTGACAGCCTGTGCGCTGGAACCTATAAGGTAACTGTAACTGATAATAATGGCGCTTCTGTTACCGATAGCGTTGTTGTAAGCAGTCCTGCACCCGCCGCCGTTACAATTAGCTGCCCGGAAACAACTTTCTGTTCAAGCGACAGTACGCAAATTTGCGCTACAAGTGGTTTTACTTCATACCACTGGAACATGAGCCAAACAACTCAATGTATTGAAGTACGGCTTGGAGGTAATTATTATGTGACAGCAACGGATAACAATAATTGTACGGCGGAGTCTAATCATCTTAGTATCACTGTTTATCCTCAGCCGTCGGTGTCAATCAGTATTAATGGTGATACTCTTACTTTATACAATGCCAATAATTATCAATGGTATAGGAATGACACATTGATACCGGGTGCTAACCATGCGGTATATATTGCCAAAACAACAGGCTACTATTCCGTTCAAATTACGGACAGCAACGGCTGCGTTACTACTTCTAACCCGGTGCTTGTAACTGTTACAGGTATTACAAGCTTAACTGATGATGACCTGGGCATTTTTCCTAACCCTTTAATTACCGGCAATTGGCAATTGACAGTGGATAGTAAATACCTGGGTGCGGAACTGGCCATATTTGATGCTGAAGGAAGAATAGTTTACCGTTCGGTGATAAACGATTTGAAATCGGAGATACCACTAAATGCCGCGCGGGGAATTTATTTGCTACATGTTTATAATGCGCAGTATCGCGCTATAAAGAAATTGGTAAAAGAGTAAACTCATGTTGTATGTTGCTACAGCCTTATTATTTGATAAAGAAGGTAGGCTTCTTATCTATTTGCGTGATGATAAGCCTGGAATTTCCTTCCCAAACCATTGGGACCTGTTTGGCGGAATTATTGAGGAAGGAGAAACACCTGAACAAGCATTGGTTAGAGAAATACAGGAAGAGTTAGGAATAACAATTAGCAGGTATGGCAAATTCGGAGAGTACGAAAGTTCAGATATTGAAAAGCCAAACAGAAAATACGTTTATTACGCGAAAGTTGATTTTTCGCCTTACGAACTGAAACTAGGTGAAGGACAGCGTTTAACAAGCATCCATTTAGAGGATCGTTATCAGTATAAATTCGCCAACATATTAGCAAACATAATCGAGGACTTTGCAAACCAAAAAGGCACCTTCCTCAAACTTGAAACCTGAAATTTGAAATCTATGCCGTTGCCGGAAGTTGCTTCAAACTCTTCTCAAGCCGTTTGATGAATTCCATTTCTTTTTTGCTGGTTTTGTGATAAGCATCAGCAAGTTTTTTGGCAACTTTCAGCGTCACATCTCTCATTTGCTGATTAATGGCGCTATGATGCTGCTCAATAAAAAATATAAAGGAGTCGAAAGCCGAGCCGGCATCGGCATCCGCTTCTTCCAGTATTTCGAATTCTATTTCCGAATAATATGCGGCATCGGTACCAAAAGTATCCTGGTGCTTTTCGGCCGGTAGAAGTTCCTTTCGTACCAGTTGCTTCAATTCTTCTTTTTCCTTTTTCGAAACGGAACCGTCGGCATTAGCCAAAGCGTAAAGAAGTTTTCCTAATTCCGAATAATATTGTCTGTAGAACATATGAAGGGTTTTGCCTAAAGGTAGTTCGCATTATCGGAATCCCCCATGATTTTTATCATAATTCCTTCTCTTTTTCCGTGCAGTATGTATTCCGCCGTTTGATTGCGCAAGCCCACCCTAATTGCTATATTTGCAGCCTCAAAAAAACAACCTATGAATAAGAAAAGTATTTTACTGTTAGCAGCTCTGCTGCTCGCTGCTTTTATAACACAGGCACAGGCGCCGCAGCAAATGAATTACCAGGCTGTTGTAAGGGATAATACCGGTGCCATCAGGGCAAATGCAACTGTAAGTCTGCGATTCACTATTCATGATGCAACGGCTAACGGTGCTTCGGTTTTCCAGGAAATTCAAACAGTTACTACCAATCAGTTGGGACTTGTCAGTTTGCAAATCGGCTCCGTATCTAATCTTTCGGGGGTTAACTGGGGCAACGGACTTAAGTTTTTGCAGGTTGAACTTGATCCTGCGGGAGGAAGTAATTACGTGCAAATGGGAACTTCGCAATTGATAAGCGTTCCCTATGCATTATATGCAGCTAATAGTGCTGCCGGAGCAACCGGTGCGCAAGGCAATACCGGAGCACAAGGCGCCACAGGTGATACAGGGCCCACAGGGCCTACAGGTGCCACTGGTTCAACGGGAGCAACAGGAGCTACCGGTTCAGGCGGAGGAGCTACTGGTGCTACAGGAGCTACAGGCACAACAGGGGCAACCGGTACTACCGGAACGACCGGTGCCACGGGCGCTACCGGAACAACAGGCGCAACGGGTGCAACCGGAACAACGGGTGCAACTGGCGCTACTGGTACAACGGGTTCTACAGGTGCAACAGGAGCAACCGGTAGTGGTTCCACTGGTGCAACCGGAGCTACGGGAGCAACCGGAGCCACAGGAGTTGGAGCTACCGGACCAACCGGACCAACCGGCAGCGTGGGCACAATAGGACAAAGTTTTACTACTGTTTTCAGTACGCCTTCTATTGCTATCAATAACACAAATACAAGTTATGCTTCCATTTCGGGCTTGACGCAAACGGTGAATGTGCCAGCAAACTCCACTGTATTTATTTCTACAGACGGAGAGGTAGTGGTTAATACCACCGGTGCATCGGAATATCTGCTGGTTAATATTGCAATCTTCATAGATGGAGTTATTGTACCCAGTGGAGGAGTAAGAGGAGTATTTGCATCTAATACCGCGGCAGTTGCAGGAGTGCCTCAGCCATGGGCAATTAGTCTATCTACAGCTTTAAGTGCCGGAAGTCATACTATTGACGTTCGGGCAAGATGGGTCCAGGGAAGTTCAACTAATTCGCAGGCAGGACTTGTAAGCGGTGGCACAGGCACTTCGGCTCAACCAGAACTTACTGTTGGAATCATTAAAAACTAAGCGACATGAAATATCTTATCATCATCGGCTTATGCCTGTTTTTTAATACCGGCATAAAAGCACAACAAAGTGCTACGGCCGAACAGAGTAGAAACCTGAGGCCGAAAGAAAAACCCTTGTTGGTTTTACAGCCTAAGGCTCCCAATAAAAAGGAAAAAGTGATCAATGATGTTTCCACTCATAGCAAGAAACATGATCTGAAAATAGTCCCGCAGCCCGTTAACGGACAGGGAAAAGGTGAAGTAATAAAACGTGAACCGAATGCGCAATTGCAACCAGGACTAATTACATTAACGAGGTAATCATTATCTGCTTAACGATAAAATCCTTCTCCCGCGAGAGGGATTTTATTTTTTAGGGATGGCTAGTTTCTGCCCAATACCTAAGTACGAACTTTTAAGCCCATTGAGTTTCATAATTTTGCTAACGGCCACTCCGTATTTTCTGCTGATAATATTCAACGTTTCTCCCTTTTTAACTACATGAACGCGACTGCTTACCAGTGCGTGTTCCTGGGGCTTTGGCTCGGGTGTTGTATCCAACAAAGCTTCCTGCGCCTGTTGCTGTTTTAAACTGTCCAGGTTAAAAAGAAAAGCGTTTGCTGTACTGGTATCCAATCTGTTGATAGCATGGCGAATAGCCTGGTAAAATAGCTGACCTTTTAAGACATATCCTTTTTGTGTAAGATGTATTTTATCGGGCCGGCCAATGCCTGCCTCCGACCATTTCAACATGGCTTTCCTTCCACCAAATATCCAGTACCAATCGTAAATAGCGCATTGTTGCTCCTTCGCTATTTTATAAACCAGGTCGGCAAATTTTTGGCCCGAACGCACATTTCTTCCTTTCCAAAACAGATCATGCGCGGTGGTAAGTATAATTGAAGCAGCCGGCGCTGCATTTCTTACTCTCTTCACTACATCACGTATCTCACCTTCAAACTCAGGTTTTATACTGTCGTCATACAAATAATCATTAGTGCCAAAATCAATTATTACAAGATCAGGCATTAAAGAGTTAAGCTGCTTTTCAAACATATCTTCGTAAAGAATGGACTGGTATCTCGCCCCGCCAACTCCGCCATTATGCAGTACCACTCCGTTGTTCGAATTGGTTTCGAGGCTCATGCCGTAAAACTCCAGCTCGTTTTGCGAAGCATCGCTTTTTCTTACCCTCAGTGTAATTGAACGATTAATTGGTGGTATTTCAATTTCGATATACGATGTTGTGTCATATAAATAAGATGCCACATTCACAAGTTTAGAAGGCCCTCCATCATCAACAAGCAGATCGAAACTATTTGGCTGTTTTTTCACAAATAACTTTAGTCGCGTATAAGAAGTAGGTACATCGTCCTTAAATTTAAAAGTAAGACTTGCAGTTGCATCGCTGGTACGGCAACTCATTCCTGAGACACCGAGTGGCACTTTAGCCGGTAATATCATAGCTTTACCATAGGCCCAATCACCGGTGTGCGAAGTGCTATAATCCGTGGGCGAATATGTTTTTGCCGCCGAATAGCAGAACATCATACCTCTTCCTCCATCGCCTTTCGCTTGTTGAAAAGACCTGCGCATTTGGCCCGGATAAATATCTGATTGCAAATGCGAATCGCCAAGGTCAACAATTACCAGTTTTCGGTTATTGGTTTCTTTCCAGCTTTGGTAAAAATGCTCAAGCGAACTTCTATCGTAATACTGTAGTCCGTTCAATTGCCAGTTTATCCAGTAATACTGTGCCGTGCTATCCGTAGGCACGGAATTTTGGGCCCGCGCACCAAAGATGCCCGTCAAAAATAACAGCACCAGCAATTTCATATTTTTCAACCCCTGTACTTTTATTATCATCAATTGCTGTTTGCTCCTTTTATAATATCGATGCCACTCTGCTTACATGCCATTTGGTATTGGCAGAAAATGTTGGCGTAATAAAAATTATGTCTGTAATCCCATTATCGGTGATAAGCTTTTTAAGGCTGCTGTTATAATAACGGTAATCAACAATAAACACTTCCTCAAAATTCGATACTAAATAAGTAGAAAACGGGTTGCCGTAGGAATTTTTTATCACCACGGCCTTTCTTCCGTTCTTTACATCGGTTTCAACTTTCATTACGGGATAATCCGATCCAAGGAATACGCCATAGCTGTTAACGCCTTTGGCAAACTCTACATAAACATTTGCCTTGCTCATTTTCTCCAGGCTTTTGCCGGCATGGGCGGTGGTTACAGCTGGCGATTTATAATAGATCACCGAATCAATATGATCTTTTAATTTTGGGTCGCGGGTTAACCAATACAGGCTACCCAAAAAATTTGGAATAACTTTTTTCTCCATTTGGTCTAAGCGTAAAGGAGTAAGTCCGGCCTCGGTGCAAAAAGCGCTGTAAGCATAGTAGGCCCCAAGTCCTGTCCAGTGGTGGTCGGTATTGAAAAAAATGTACTCGTCCTTATGCTTTTGCAGTTGCGAATAAATATCCACCTTATGTACCTCAGGCAACAGGTATGAATAAAGGGAGTCGATATTTTTTCTTTCAGAAACATAATATTTCTTGTAGTCGTCAGGCAAACAAAATTCGCCGTGGGTGGGAGTTACGGCAACATAAACTTTGGCCTGGCCTTTATACTTTTCGTAAAACTTGTTTACAGCGTTGGCATATTGCCGCGCTATTGGCCGGTTGCCGCCAAACATTTGTATGGCCATGCCCTTGTATATCAATAGCCCGTTACTTTGATGAATATCATTTTGCTCGGCGGTGTCTGCCGGGGCAAGTGTTGAATCAGTTTTCATGCTGGCTGTATCCAGGCTGGGTGGTATCTGGTCATCAACTGTATTAGTGTAAAATGCAACCTGGTCGGATTGAATGCCACGGTGGTTCTTTATACCAAACGAAACAGCAACCAATTGATCCCTGAACGGAAAGTTATCTGCTACGTAAATATCAAGGCTATCAGTATAAGAGCCTTTAAAAAGACTTTGTGAAGTAAAGCGCGGAAAACTACATAGCTTCCTTTTCTCAAACACCGAAATTTGCTGATGCGGTAGAATAAAGAAGAGACAGCCGAATATTGTAAGACCCACAGTAAAAGTGAGAAAATGAATATATGCAGCTATAGTGCTTTGCGGTAATTGGGTATGAATTCGAAGTTTCATATGCTATTCCTTAAAAGCGGAAATAAATAAAAGGGTTATACGACTTGCCAATAAGCATAGAAGTGGCCATAAAGATCAAACTGAAATTAAAAACGATTAAACCAATGGTCCATACCAACGATTGAGTTCTGAACAACGATGAAAAGACTCCCTGGCCTCCTTCTGAAATTTGATTGGTACGCTGAACAAAAATTCTTTGCAGCCATAAATAAACCGGTGTACACAAAACAAAGCTCAGTATCATCCAATAAAGATTTTCCTTTAATACAAACGTCAATCCAAAACTCCATAGCGGATGACCGGATTGGAAGAACATTATTTTCAGGTACTGCAACAGGCGGTTAAAGTCAGTAAAGTAGAATAAAGCCCAGCCCACTACCACCATAAAAAGAAGGTACACGTGGCCCACAATTTTGGGTAACCTTTCAAATACCTTGTGCAGGAAGAGTTTTTCTATCGCTATCAAAAATCCAAAATACAGGCCCCACACAATAAAATTCCAGCTGGCACCGTGCCATAGCCCCGTTAAGAACCATACTATAAACAAGTTGAAGTATTGATGATTTCTGTTTCCTCCCAAAGGTATGTATACATAATCGCGAAAAAACGAACCCAGCGAAATATGCCACCGCCGCCAAAACTCGGTAGCCGATCTTGAAATGTACGGGTAATCAAAATTTTCCAGGTAATGGAAGCCGAACATTTTACCGAGCCCTATGGCCATATCCGAGTAACCCGAGAAATCAAAATAAATCTGTATCGAATACATTAATATGGCGAACCAGCTTTCTCCTACAGCAACGCCAGCAAGATTACCATCCATATAGCGCATTACCAGTTCGCCGGCAACATTGGCGATACAAACCTTTTTAAACAAACCGATACAAAAGCGATTAATGCCACTACTGATGTCTGCTATATTTTCTTTACGGCCGTCAATCTCGTTGGCAATTGTTTGATAACGTACTATGGGCCCGGCAACCAATTGATGATAAAGGCTGACAAACATTAAAAAATTCATGTACGATCTTTGCGCCTTTACCTCGCCTTTGTACACATCAATTACGTATGATAAAGTTTGAAACGTGTAAAACGAAATGCCAATTGGTAAAGAATAGTTGGGAGGTCGCAGTGATGAATGAAACAAGTGGTTGATATTGTCGTAAATAAAAGAACTGTACTTAAAGGTGACGAGCAAACCGATGTTTACAACTACGGAAGCGGCTAAACCAATTTTCGCCAACTTTGTACCATGATGTTTTTGAATAAACAGACCATTGGCATAATCAAAAGATGCGGAAATGAGCAACAGAATGATCCATACAGGTTCTCCCCAGGCATAAAAGAATAAGGAGAATAAAGTAAGCAGAAAATTGCGGTAAAAATTATCCTTATGTATATAATACAGGATAAGATTAAGTGGCAAAAAGATATACAGAAAGGTTAAACTGGCGAAGACCATTTTTAAGTTTTTACTGGCTTTGGTAAGAATAATAAAATTAAATATACAAGCAGGAGGAAATTGCTAAAAGAGAAAGGAAAGAAGAAGAAGTGTACAGTGGAGCGGAAAATTTTTTGGCTGAGCGGTGGTTAAAAGACGATAGGGTGGCGGGAATTTATTGAGTTGGGTTACATGTGGATGGTATCTGTTTTTTTAGTGATGCAAATAAAACGGAGGCTATTGTTGTTTTATTATGCAGAACTATATATTTATTTTCAGAAATACTTTTTAGCCTAAAATATGGCTGGGCCACGTTGGCACAAACTGCGAAAACGCAAGTATGAAAAAACCGGTTGGCTTTTATGGATGCTTATTAATGCTGCTCCTTATAAGTGCCAGGGTGCAGGGGCAAACCCGGTTGGAAAAAGTAAGTAACCTCTATGATTCTTTACTTGCCCATGATATAGAAAAGCCTAAAACCGTTTTAGCCATAGCCATTTTTGAAACCGGGTGGATGGAATGCCACCATTGTACCTATCGCGAAAACAATCTCTTTGGGTTCAGAAATAATGGGGGCTATGTAAAGTTTAAAACCATAAGCGATTGCCTGGATTTTTTGCGTCACTGGCAGGATAAATATTATGTGCCCTGGAAGAAAAAACATCATAAAGGTACTTACTACGATTTTTTGAGACACATGCGCTACGCCGTAAACATGACTAACTACATACATACTATTATGCCGCTTGAACGCTGGATAGAGGAAAATGTAGATGCGGCAAAATAGGTGCGCCCCTTAAAGTTTTCTGTGTGCTGTAAATGGCATTACTTTGCGGGAATGAACAGGCTGCTATCTACAATTTTATTGATCTTTTTGGTTGTTGTTAGTTCGTTTCAACGCCATTCCACTTCCTCAAAAATTTCGAAAATAAAAGAAGTTGTAAATCTAAAAACAGGTAGCACCTCTACCTATGGATATGATAAAAGCGGCCGGCTTGTCAATATGCTCAGCACCTTGGGCAATAATACAAGATATGAGTATTGGGGCAACAGGGTCATTATCAAATTTAATGACTCCGGCAGCCTTAAATATGCAATCGACACACTTCTACTAAATGGAAAGGGCCTTGCGGAAAGCAGGCTTGGTCATTTTAATGGAGTGGTTGCTGTAGACAATAACGTGTACGACGGTAAAGGATTCCTGGTTCAGAACCGGTTTTATCTTAACCAGGTTTATATGGGCACCACCAATTGGACCATTATTAATGACAACAAAAAAATGTATGCTTTTACCGATGAGAAAAGGAAACAGGTAAGCACTATATATTATGAGTGTTACCCGGATAAAGCAAATACCATTGGCAATGAAAATATGGGCATGACATTTTGGGGTAGTAGCTCCAAAAACCTGCTTAAGAAAAGCGTAAGCATTGGACCAAAAAACGATACCCTCCTGGTGCTGCAATACCAATATCGCTTTGATAATAAAGGCAGGGTAAGTCAAAAAGTGAGCTACAAGCAATCGGGGACGCTTGAAGATTCGCTCTCCTACAATTATTATTGAAACAAGGTTATTGTATAATCACCTTCTGCAATGATGTGAAATTATCCGCTGTGGTTTTTACCAGATACATTCCCCTTGCAAGGCTTTTTACATCTACTTCGCATTGGTTTAAAAATCTTTTTGCCAACACTTTTCGGCCCGTGTTGTCCAACAATTCAAGTTCAACTTCCTTTGCGGAATTACTGGTGCAACTAAACATTCCCAATGCGGGGTTCGGAGAAATCTGAATAAGAAATTCATCTTTCAAATTTTGAACTCCTTCGGCCTGATTCCCATATAAATGCAAGGCCTCGCTAAAACATGGTATTACACTATCGGCGCTAATAGCCCCCGATTTGTAAAGGGGGAAATCCCCGCGCACATCCCAGCTAAAGGATGACAGATGATTGAAATCGATTTGCGCCCCCACCGTATCTATCCAGTTACACCGGCTGGCATCATCCGGGTGGATACCTACGCCAAACTCACCCAAAAAAACAGGCAAATGAAAATTATCGCGCCACTGCATGGCAAATTCCCAGGCTAAAGTAAGCGTAAAGTCAAATCCGGAATTGGGATATGGTGTTCCTGTTGGATAATAGGGATTAGCCCAGGAAAAACCCTGGTGGGTAAACGGAAATGGATCGTAGCTGTGAAAAGTATAAATAAGATTGGTATCTGCTAAGGGTTGATATTCCGAAAACCCAATTCCTCCGCTCCATGCGGTTGGTGAAACAACAATAGTGTGAGCGGTGGTATATTTTCTAATAGTATCAACCACGGCAGTAAACAATGGCGCCAGCGAATCGTTGGTTATGTCAAAGGGCTCATTTAATATTTCGAAGTAATATTTCTCCGGATCAAGATACCGGTATCGTTGAGCCAATACACTCCACAAATGCGAAAGCCTTGGTTCAGTGCTCCGCCAGGTTGAATCGGATAAGGTCCATTGGTGATGGTTATCAATAATAAGGTTAAGGTCAAGTTCGTGTGTCCAGGTAATTACTGAATCAACAATTGCAAAGGCAGCTGAATTTGTATCCACATTATATGGAGGCAAAGTATCCGTAACTAATGCGAAGCAAATAGGCATCCTTACAGATTTCATACCGGCATTTTTCATCTCTACCAAAAAATCGCGGGTATAAATATTGGGTACAGGCCAATTGCTTAGCCAGTAACCTTCCATCCAGTTAGAGAGATTAACACCTTTTTGAAGGTTATCGCAACGACGTTGTGCCAGGCTTTGGGCATTTCCCTGGCTAATGCTTAACCATAAAAGAGAAAGTATAAATAGCTTTTTCATTGCTTGTACATAAATGTGACAGGGAAATTAGCAATTTATTACAAGGTACTTAAAACAGAATGCCCGTTTGGATTTATCCAAACGGGCATTCGAAATAAAGAGATATTACAGTTTAAGGCTTATACACTGTAAAGTAAAAACGCGCATTGGCGGCTGTACCCGCAGTGTTGCTGGTGTATACAAAAAGCTTTCCTGAACCTGAACTGGCAGCTATAAAACCAGCATCAACCAAGGTAAGGCTTACATTATAGTTGGAGTAAAAATAGTTCTCTCCGGCTATAGTAATGGCGTAAGACCCCGTGCTGCTAAGTGTAACCGTACAATTGTTGGTGGAGGCTAAAATTGTTGGAGTACCTGAAAGTCCATCAACAAAACCATAAGCGATAGGAATTAAATTTGCGGTGTCTGTTTTGCTGCTTTGCACCTTGGTGCTGCTAGTTTGCACCCAATCAGATGTTGTAGACAAAGATGTTCTGGCAGTGCCGTTTACATCCAGCGTGGCGTTAGGATTGGTAGTATTTACACCCACTTGTCCGCTTCCCAGGCCCACATTAAGTACGGTTGAGCCCGAACCAATAAAGCGGAAATCGTCAGCAAGATCGCTATACTGCAAACCATAGCTCGGATATTGAGGGCTATGTTGAATCACCATGTAGTCAGGGTTAGCAGTACCTGACTGAAACATAGTAACGCTTTGCGTTCTTTTTGCAAATGGAACACTTAACAATTGAGTAGCTCCCATATCTGCATAGGTAGAACCACCGGTTAGATCAATTGCGACATCCATAAAACGTTGATCAGTATACCAGTCGATACTTGCAAAAGTTCCACTTACAACTGTTCCGGTTCCTATTGTAAGTGTAAATATGCCGAATTGATTAGTAGTAGCAGCAAATGTTTCGGAGTACAAAGGGGTTCCTCCCGAAAGTGCATCGAGGATAGTTATTTTTACGCTAATGGCATGGCTGGCAAGAATGGTGCCGGATGCAGTACGTGCTACTGCCTGGTAATTAAATCCCTGCGCTGAAGCTATGTATCCCGTAAGTAGAAAAGCAATGATGTAAAGTCCTTTTTTCATAATAGTCGATTTTTGGTTAAGCCAAAATTAGCAACTAACTTTTAGAAAGCGTATTTTTTTCCGACAAATATGTATCTGCCTAAGAAGGCAAAATATTTTCGGCGTTATTGGGGAACCTGAACGCAAACAAAGTGGTCTTTATTAAACATGTATTTGTATTCCAGCACCTGCAAAGTTTCCCCGTTTTTCATTTTATCCAGGTCGTAATAATCATTTGTCTTTGTATGCACACTGCCATGGGTCTGGCGGGCAATATCCAGGTACTCGGTATTTATTAAACCGCGCTCCTTAATTACAAACGGTAAAATAACCCTAACGGGGTATTTTAAATCCTTTAGCAAAATCATATCCCTTATAGGCGAACGGTTATCGGCTATCAATATATGTACATCACAATCCGGGCAAAGCGATTGGGCCTTGGTACCTGCTTCAACTGCATTTTCGGTTACGTCGCCCCCGCTTCCTCCCCGCGCTGCATGGCAAGCTGCTGCAAAAAGGCGGTCCTGCGCAATAAAGAGCGTATTTTTATCTGCCTCAATAAAATCAAAAACAACCGTTGGATAGATACCGCCCGTACTGCCTATTTTTTTGCGGATGTTGTCAATGGTATCACCGTCGTTGTAAAAAACCGCTTTGTACACCCGCGTTACATTTTGCCCGGTATTTGCCCAGTGCAGCAACTCCGAAACCGGTGGAATCATACCAAGGGTAATATCGGCAGCTATATCCATTTTGACAAACGAAGATTTAAGACGTTCCAAAACTTCCGGAACAGTACCGTCATATTCATATGGCTTAGATGGCCGGTTGGGAAAATCATAACATTCTGCGCATGATGGCTTATAGGTTATCGTGTCCCAGGGAGGGCAATCAATGCAGCGGGGAGTATCTTTGCCGCCGCAATTCATTTTCCATCCATACGAGTAAAAAAATAATTTTTGGGCTTCAAGCCTTTTCTTTAAAAGTTGTAAAACGTATTGCGACCATGTTTTAGTAGCACCGTTTTTGGACTTTTCGGGATAAACGCTGGCGAAATAAAGGGCCAGTACCCTGCTGGGACTACCTACCTCAACACGCTTTTTTGCAGGAGCCTCGACTTTTACGGTCCGGGGTTCTAATGAAACCGTTTCCGTTTTCCCGGCAGATATTGTATCTTTTTTTGCGTCTGTTAATTCTTTTTTCCCTTCCTGCTTTTTAGAAGCAGACTCATCCCTGGTCTTGCTCCGTTCTGCTTTTTTTTCAGATGTTTTGCCAGGATTTTGCTTCTGTTCATTATTGGATGGTTCGCCGGAGTTGGCCAACTCTTTCATTTCTTGTACCCGTTGTGCCACTTCGGCTTTTGTTTCGGGTTTAAATACTGCCTTGGCCTTAGCCACTTGTGTTGTATCTTTATTACGGGGTACAAAGCGCCCATCTTTATTAATGTTTTCTTCAAACCAATAATAAAAAGACTCGATCTCTTCAGGACGACTTACATCATTCCTTGGTAGCCATAGGTGACTTCTATATTCCGTTGCCATTTTTGCTTTGCTTACATAATAAAACGCAAAGCCATGAAAAAAACCGTTGCATCGCCCCGCTGTATAACAGCCCGTTTGCTCTATGAATTCCCAGTTAATGTTGCTGGACTCCGTAAACCACTCCGGATGCAAGGCTTCCAGTTTTTCCATCCGCAAACGGTTTAATGTTTTTTGGTCGAACCGTTTATCGGCGGCATAGTGGGTATATACAAGTTGGATGTTAGTGATGTATTGATTCCTGAGCATTTTCAGCAAAAGTTCACTTTTAGAGGAATCTTCACCGAATGAAAACGGCCAAAGGAAGACACTATCTGTAGTTGCGGCAGGGGCCCATTTATTTATTACAACAGCTTTGGGTTCAAGCTTGCCCACAAGTTTATCAGCAGCCTGTGCGGCGGCCTCATTTATTAAGGCACCAAAATAAAATGCGCATAGTAAGCCAGTAAGCGGTCTCATTTGACTCCTGTTTTTTTAGGTTCAATATATTCTGTTAAATGCCACGGCGCTGCACCCAATTCATTATTGGGCAAAGCAACAATTTCCGTCATGTTCATTTTAGAAGTGCTGAGTGTATTAATGATAAAAAGCAAAGTATCGCCGGGTAAATACAGCTCCAGCAAATTATCGCATTTATTAAGGTGATACATTCCCTTAATGCTTTTTTCGGTTGTTGAAAGTACGCACCTTCCATCCTTGCTGAAATAGATAATAGGATTGTAGAAACGGCAATAGGAATAGAATGAACTGTCATTGACCAGCCACGTTTTATCCGGAAAGGAATTGAGAATTGCCTCCGTGGTTGGGGTACAGTTTCGGGGGACAATACTTTTACCACTGGTTTTGCACGACTGAACTATTAAAAACAGCAAGAAAAATATGATTAACTGTTTCAATAATGATTTGTTGGTGATTTTAGTTTTCAGGTTGAAAGTAATTTATTATTCTCAAAATTCTACATACAATAAATGTGCTTGTAAGGAACAAGCGCAACACAGTATTTTATTCAGGCGCAAATAAAATTAAAAAGATGTTGTAACAGGGAGAAACATGAATCCTTTTTCCATGTCGTTGCCAATCCTCCCTTTTTACCCCCTTGGCACTATAGTGTTAACGTTATTAATCAATAAATTGTATATATGAGTGTATAGTTTTGTGACAGGGCATGTTACTAAATAAGCAACCCTGTAGTGGGCTTTTCCGTGATTTCTGTCGAACTATGGTCCGGGATAATCGTATCCCACATTAAAGACGTTGTTTTTTCAAACAACAAAACAGTGTATGCCGAAAAACTGTAATATAGAGTAGGCAGAATTCAAAAAGCACCGAGAAATGAAGCAACTCTTCCTTTTCCTTTTAACGCTGGGCTGTATACAAGCCTTTGCACAGGTTCCGGAAAAATTTAATTACCAGGCAGTGGTGCGTGATCCAAGCGGCCAAATACTTGCTGCAGGAACGAATGTGACCATGCGTTTTCAAATCCATGAGGGTTCTGTCAGCGGTCCGATAGTTTTCCAGGAAGTGCACCAGGCTTTTACCAACCAATTTGGCCTGGTAAATGTGGTGATCGGCTCGCTCGGAAACATGAATATTGTGAATTGGGGAAGCGGGGCAAAATATTTACAGGTTGAAATTGACCCAACAGGCGGAAGCAATTACTCGGATATGGGAACAGCCCAACTGATAAGTGTTCCTTACGCTTTATATGCTGCCAATGGACCGCAAGGTGCAACCGGACCTACAGGACCGGGAGTTGGTGCAACCGGGCCAACAGGTCCGGCAGGTACTACAGGCGCAACAGGTGCAGCCGGCATTGGTAGCACCGGACCAACGGGGCCGCAAGGACCAGTTGGCATGGGCATAACCGGACCACAAGGATCACAGGGAATTTTAGGTCCCCAGGGGCCACGTGGTTTTACGGGTCCGCAGGGAGTAATTGGTGCAACCGGTCCGGCAGGTTCAGCCGGGCCAACTGGTGTTGATGGTATAAACGGGCCAACCGGTACTACGGGTCCTACGGGCCCAACCGGAGCGGACGGCCAACAAGGTATTGACGGACCAATTGGTCCTACAGGAATAGGTGGTGTAAATGGCGCAACAGGACCAGCAGGCCTTGATGGGCCAACGGGACCAACAGGTGATACAGGCGCTACAGGACCAGGTGGAGGTCCGACAGGAGCCACTGGTGCTGATGGACCGCAGGGACCACAAGGAATTGATGGACCACAGGGGCCGCAAGGTCCACAAGGAGTTCAGGGTGTACAGGGATCGCAAGGTAACGACGGACCTCAGGGCCCGCAAGGAAATGATGGACCGCAAGGGCCAACCGGTGCCGATGGGCCGCAGGGACCACAAGGGCCGCAGGGAAATGATGGACCACAGGGATCGCAAGGCGTTCAAGGTGTTCAGGGTTCCCAAGGAGCACAGGGTTCCCAGGGAGCACAGGGAAATGACGGAAATACCGGCGCTACCGGTGCAGATGGACCGCAAGGGCCGCAAGGAAATGATGGACCTCAAGGCCCACAAGGACCCCAGGGATCTCAAGGCCCACAAGGGGTTCAGGGTAACGATGGACCTCAGGGCGTACAAGGTAATGACGGGCCGCAAGGACCAACCGGCGCTGATGGACCACTAGGAAATACCGGACCAACTGGACCAACAGGAAATGATGGTATTCAGGGGCCAACCGGGCCGGGCGGAGGCCCAACAGGAGCAACCGGTCCAACCGGCGCTGATGGATCAACCGGGGCAACCGGGGTAGATGGACCTACCGGAGATACCGGACCAACGGGTCCTACCGGAGATACCGGACCAACGGGTCCGGGAGGCGGACCAACAGGAGCCACCGGTGCCGATGGGCCACAAGGGCCGCAAGGAAATGACGGACCACAGGGGCCGCAAGGACCACAAGGGTCACAGGGTGCGCAAGGGCCCCAGGGTGTTCAGGGGGCGCAGGGCGCGCAAGGGCCGCAAGGAGTACAGGGTAACGATGGTGCAACGGGAGCAACCGGTAGCGATGGAGCACAGGGGCCGCAGGGAAATGACGGACCGCAAGGGCCACAAGGCCCGCAAGGTGCCCAGGGCCCGCAGGGAGTTCAGGGAGCACAAGGCCCCCAGGGAGTGCAAGGCAATGACGGCGCTACAGGAGCAACAGGAGGGGACGGACCGCAGGGGCCTCAAGGTCCACAAGGCACACAGGGAGATACCGGTGCTACCGGTTCTGCGGGAGCGCAGGGACCACAGGGAATTCAGGGTGCCCAGGGAGTTCAGGGCGCACAAGGTGCTGATGGGCCTGCAGGACCAGCGGGACCAACAGGAAATACAGGTGCAACAGGGTCGGACGGCGCACAGGGCGCAACCGGATTGGATGGTGCACAAGGTCCGCAGGGAGTTCAGGGAGCACAAGGAGCACAGGGGCCCCAGGGAGCGCAAGGTGTAGCCGGAGCGACAGGTTCAACCGGCGCCACGGGTTCTATTGGTACACAGGGAACAACCGGGCCAACGGGAGCAACCGGCGCTACAGGTACACAAGGAACTACAGGAGCAACCGGAGTTACAGGGACAACGGGTAGTACCGGCGCAACCGGTGTAAAAGGTGCCACCGGCGGAACCGGCGGAACAGGCGCTACCGGTTCTACCGGAACTGCAGGTGCCACAGGAGTTACCGGCGCAACCGGCGCGACAGGCTCAACAGGTGGCACGGGATCAACCGGCGCAACGGGTGCTACCGGATCGACGGGTGCTACCGGATCGACGGGTGCAACGGGCTCTACAGGAGCAACGGGAATTACCGGACCACTCGGCAACGCAGGCGGTGACCTATCCGGAATTTATCCGAATCCAACGGTTGCAAAAATTCAGGGTAATTCAGTTAGCAGCAATGCTCCATCAGTTGGTCAAATATTAAAATGGGATGGAACCAACTGGACGCCATCAGCCGACAGCAGCTTATTTTCGTGGAATCTTATAGGTAATGACGGAACAACACCCGGCGTTAATTTTATTGGAA
>JAQBNQ010000433.1 GCA_028288545.1 Bacteroidota bacterium | reverse complement strand
CGGAACAAATACATTTACCCCATGCTGGTTATTGTTGCCCTGCTTTGCAGCCATAGCCTTTTTTCACAAAACTTAGTGAGCACCAACAATTTCGTGGCCATTCCGTGCGGCAGCACTTGCGCTACGTTAGCAGCAACGGTAACGGCAACCGCTACCGCCAGCCAGTACACGGTAAATAGCATCCCATATGATTCTACGCGCTGTTTTAACTGCGGCACATCGGTATTGGCAAATACGGATGATTTGTTCTCCACGCCAATAACTATCCCCTTCCCCTTTTGCTTTTTTGGCAATACCTACACGCAATTCATAATTGGTGCCAATGGCATTGTATCGTTTAACACCAACCAAAGCGGAGGAATTAATAACTATCTCATTACCAATCCCCTTCCAACAAATAATCCGGTCGATTTATTAAACAGTATTATGGCGCCATGGCAGGACCTTGACCCAACATTTATGGGGGGTACCTATTACACTGTTACCGGTACTGCACCAAATAGAACAATGCAGATTTCATGGTACCGAATTCCTATGTACGGCGATTCAAATAGCGTTAACACTTCGTTCTGCCATGATACTATTTTCCAAACCCAAATGATCGTTTTGCATGAAACAACAAATGCCGTTGATATTGAAATAGCCAATAAGGGAATATGCCCGAGTTGGAATGGCGGCCTTGCCATGGAGGGAATCCAGGATGCGTCGGCTACCTTATTTTATACCGTACCGGGAAGAAATGCAACGCAGTGGACCGCACACCACGATGCCTGGAGATTTACACCTGCCGGAGTGCCCAACTATAAAGTGGGATGGTTCCGGAATTCCACCCAGTTAAGCAATATCGATTCGGTAATAGTTTGCCCTACGGTTGCGACGGATTATAGGATACAGGCCACGTATTACTTATGCAATAACGATAGCGTAGTGGTTAATGACACTGTTCATGTTTCGCTGAACGGGCCACCAACTTCAACATTTACCGCACCCTCCACGGTTTGCACCGGAGCGAATGCTACCATCAATTTTACCGGTAATGCCCAAGGGGCTACTTTCTATAACTGGGATTTTGACGGCGGAACAATAGTTAGTGGCTTTGGAGGCGGTCCATACCATATTAGCTGGAGTACACCGGGCACTAAAAATGTAACCCTTACCGTTGTCAACGGCGTTTGCACTTCAGCGCTTACAACTATACCTGTAACTGTAAATGCAGTTCCCAACGTTACTGTAAGCCCCGATGTAACTATTTGTTTGGGTGATAGTACCACACTTACTGCAGGAGGTGCATCTACCTATACGTGGTCTCCCCCGTACGCTTTAAACACGGTATTTGGGGCCACCGTTATTGCCTATCCATCTGTAACGACCACCTATACCGTTACGGGAAACAATCTTGGCTGTAGTAACGCGGCTTCGGTAAAGGTTACGGTTAACCCTGCATGTACTTTGCAGCCTGATGTGTTACCCGGCCTATCTTTATGGCTTATGGCAGACACCGGCGTTATACTAACCAGCGGTGTGGTTACGCAGTGGACAGACTTTAGCCCCAACCACTTAGATGCAACCGTTACCAATGGCTTTAACGGCCCGCAATGGGGAGCATCGCAAGGGTTTTATAGCAAGCCCTGCGTTAAATTTAATGGCAGCACTACGGCTTTAAGCGGCCCTCAAATACCGGGGTTAGGCGATTCGTCTGTAACGATATTTATATTGGCGCATGGATACACCCAAACCGGTTCAACCAGCACTGGCTTATTCAGCATTGGGGGAACGGACGGGCTTTGGCTCAGCCGCGATTTGAGCAGTGAAAGTTATCGTTTGGTAAATAATTTCACCAATAGCGGAACAGTTCTCGATGCTTCAGGATGTGCCACAAATGCACCATTCCCGTACCGGGTGTTTGGCTTTGAGAAAAAACTAGGCGTCAGTGTTGAACTGGATACTAACAGCACCATGGTTGCATTTAATAATAGCAACAGTGGCCTAAACGGACCTTTTGTAAACGGAACTTACTCAATTGGAAATTCTCAAAGTGTCCTTTTCGGCGAAATCGCCGAAGTAATAGTTTACAACACAGCTCTTACCCCGAACCAAAAACAGCGGGTAGAAAACTACCTATACAACAAATATGCTCCTCCGGTTGACCTGGGGGCGGATATTACAAGCAATTATTTTTGCCCGGTTGAGTTAAATGAAAGCCACTATAACTTCCCATACTACCGCTCCGCGCAATGGAGCACCGGTCAAAGCGGACCCTCCATACTTGCACCACACACGGGCACGTATTCAGTAACGGTAACAAATTTGTTTGACCAGGTTAGCAGCGATACCATCAATGTTACATTTCCAATTACAACGCTTAACCGCCATGATACTATAGTTTGCGCCGGTCAAAGTTTCGGTTCTGTACCACTGTACTCTTTGTATTCCGATACTGATCACTTCACTTCCTATTTGTGGTCAACGGGGCAGGTAACCGCCAGCATAATCCCAACGCTCGGTGGCCACTACTATGTTCTTATCACCGATTCAACAGGCTGTTCATTAAGTTCCGATACCATTACATTCAGTTTCGACTCCGTATTTGTCCAGGTGCCATCCCTAACCGTAAACTGCTTTGGCGATTCCTCAGGCATGTTCTGCGCTACTGTTACAGGCAATGGACCATTTTCATATTTGTGGAACAGCCTTATCACAACGCAATGCCTCACCCATATGCCGGCTGGTAACGATACAATACTTGTAACCGATGCGTTGGGGTGCAGCGCAAGAGGTATAGTTACAATCACACAACCGCCTTTAATAACCGCCACTATAACCGCCAGTAGCGACACTATTTATCTTGGACAAACGGACACCTTATTTGTGCATCCCTTAGGTGGAAATCCGCCGTACATTTACACATGGAATGATGCTACCCATGCAGATCATACACCAATAACTACTTGCTTTAATTATACCGTAACCGTAGCTGATCAAAACGGCTGTACCGCTATCGGCATTGATTCTTCAGTCATATGCATGGATGACTTTGTATGGCCCGGCGATGCAGATTACGATGGTACTGCTAATAATAACGACTTGCTGGCAATAGGTTTAGCGTATGGGGCCACCGGTCCTATACGCCCTAATGCAAGCCTGTTATGGGTAGGTCAGCCAGCAACAAATTGGATATCATCCGATACTTTGCCTAACGGCGTTAACTATAAACACACCGACTGTAACGGCGATGGCATCATTGATGCTGATGATACAATTGCCATTATCCAGAATTACGGATTAATCCATACGCGTGGCGGTGGACAAAATGAATGGCGGTCTGGTATCCCTGCGCTAACAGTTAACCTTGTGCCCGACACCGCATATGCCGGCGATTCGGTTACAGCCGAATTTATTTTAGGTGATTCGGGCATTATTGCCAATAACGTTTACGGATTAGCATTTACCTTAAACTACGATCTTATACCTGTAGACACAGCAAAAACCTACGTTACGTTTACCACATCATGGCTGGGCACTTCGGCTGAAAAAATATCTATTGCTAAAGACTTTAAAACCATTGGCCAACTGCAATGTGCCGTTACCCGCATCGACCATCGTACAAAAACCGGCTCAGGTCAAATAGGTGCCGCCACGTTTGTAATCACTACAGATAACATCAATGGCAAAAATTATTCTTTCTATACCATGAAGGCATGGATCAGCAACGTAACCGTGATTGACAGCGCCGGTAATCTGATCACCGTAAATGAAGGATCCGATTCTACCCAAATCGGATACCTGCCAACAGGCATCAACAATATTACTGCAGAAAATAACAGGATTCAGATCTTCCCTAACCCGGCAAACAACCTGCTAACGGTTGCCTCCCAGTTAGGAAGTATTGACATTAAAATAACCGACGTACCCGGTAAGGAAATAATACGTTATGCACCCGGCGGAGTTCACACGACTCAGTTAGATGTTTCGCAACTAAGCAGCGGAATTTATTTGATAGAAGTTACTACCCCAGCCGGTACTTCAACCCAACGCCTGGTAATTTCTAAATAGTAACAGCTAAACATTTTAAAAGCAAATAGCCCCAAAAAAGGGGCTATTTGCTTTTAAATGATACTTCAATTAAACTCAGACTACTTCAATTTGAAACCTTAGCTCTGAAACTCAAAATTAATATCCCAGGTCGTCCCCGCCGTTTTGTGGCTGATCTTTATCCTTCTTAACCTTCTTTGATTTGAAGATGGAAGCATCCATTTTACCAAACCGGATAGTTACGCCCAATCTTGCATATCGCATATCGCGGCGGCGGGTGGAAGTTTGAATATAAGTGGGTGTCTCGTAATAATTGCCATGTACTTTTGAGTTAAGTACATCGCTTACAGAAAGATTAAGCGATACTATACCGATATCCTTGCTTACTGAAAGATCGAAGAAGTATAGCGGCAATGTGTGTCCCTGCGGAATTATTCTTGGCGCCTCGTAGGTTCCATTAACCTGTGCGTTGATACCCAACGGAAATTTATAAGCGATGATTCCTTTAAATGTCCAGCTAACGCCCTGATTTTTTATTTGCTCACCCGCTACATCGCTGATGATGGAAGTGTAATACACGTTCCCATCGGCTGTTATATCAAGCCCTTTAACAGGCGATACTTTAAAGGTGTTTTCCCATCCATAGCTAAAACTGTTCTTACCGTTCTCAAAGGTGTTATATAATATCTGCTGCGTATCGTTTGGAATAGTATAGCTGTATTGGGTAATCGGCTGCTGGCTATAAGTGCCGTACATCGAACTTAACCAGGTAAGTTTAGGAATGGTCAGATCGTAATTCAGTTCGGCCTTGTTGTTGAACTCCGGCTGCAATTGCGGGTTACCAATACGGTAATTAAACTTATCGCTGGCAAAAATAAACGGACTTAACTGAAAGAAGTTAGGCCGATTGATCTTACGTGTAACGTTGAACTGCAACTCGTGTTTATCACCAAATTTTTGCGAAAGAGAAATACTTGGAAACAACATGTTATAAAAAGTACCAGCCGATGATGGATACATGTACGAGAAATTCCCTGCGCTGCTATCAAGTAGTACCCCCGCATAATAACTTTGCTCAAAACGAAGACCTATCTGGTACGAAAACTGTTTAACCGTATGGGCAAAAGTGATGTACACCGCATTTACCAGGTTATCTATCCTGTAATCATTTGATAATACCGGGTTAGGAAAATACTCATTCAAAGAATCATTCTTATCGGCTATGTGCTGAAAAGAAAACTGGCGCTGAAAATTACTGCGGGCGCCAAATTCAATTTTCATGTTTTTAGCTAGTGGTGCTGTAAAATCCCACTGCGCATTGATCATGTTATTGTGTTGGCCTCCATCGTCTGTTTCCAGTTGCGGATTGTTAGGCAAAAGCGAACCTGCGGGTGTATAATTATTGGTGGTAAACAGGTAATTGGTCTGTCCCTTGTTATGACTGTAACTGAAATCAAGCGTCCATTCTTTATCGGGTTTAGGATAAGTGTGACGAATGCTTAACTCAGTAACAAAATTGCGGAACTTAACTGTTTGATCGCTCACCCGGTTACCGTTTATAGATTGCCCAACAGAATCGCTGGTATTAAAGGTCTGGTTATCGCCGGTGGAAAACTGTCCGAAGGTCATATTCTCTGAAAGCGAAATGGTGTTACGGTTATTTACATAGTAATCAAAACCAACCCTGCCCACCTGGAAAAGTCTTTTGCTGGTTACAGCATCATCCTGCCTGAAATGGCCCGAAGCTTCGCCATTGGTATAATTGGTGCGGTCGGTGTATCCCCTGGTTAAGTTGGTGCTGCCGTTAATGTTATAGCTAAGCATAAAACCAAATTTCTTCTCACGCACATTAACCAGCGCCATACCGTTGTATTGGGTATTGGTACCCAACGACATAGTAACGATGCCATTGTAGCCGGGCTTTTGATTTTTCTTCAATACCACATTAATAATCCCACCAGAAGCCGCGGCTTCAAATTTTGCTGATGGATTGGTTATCACTTCTACTCTGTCAATCTGGTCAGCTGGTATTTGTTCCAGCGTAAGTGTGGTTGGCTTTCCGTCAACATATACGATGGGTGTATTATTTCTAAGTGTCACATTTCCATCCGCATCTGTTGAAACACCCGGAATATTTTTCATCACATCCACTCCCGTTCCTCCGCGGGCAGAAAGATCTTTATCTACATTAAAAACCTTGCGGTCCGGTTTTAATTCAATGGTTGATTTTTCGGCGGTAATATCCACCTCCTTTAAAAGTTTGGCATCTTCAGCAATAGCCACGTTGCCAATATCCTGGTCTGCAGTATTTGGCGTTACTATCACATTTTTTTCCAGCGTTGTATAACCGATGTAAGATATCTTCAATTTATAGCCTCCGAATGGTAGGTTATCCAAAGAAAAATCGCCGTTGGTTTCTGTTAACTGTCCACCCATCAACGAATCACCCTTTAGCATGTAAAGAGCTACCGAAGCAAATTCAATCCCCTTTTTGGTTTTTGAATCCACTATTTTGCCATACACATGGCCAATAGCCATTTTTGCGGCCATAGCCTGCATTCCCTGTCCCTTACCACTACCCTGGCCACCGGAGTTGCCACCACCACCAGGAAACTGCGCCTGAAGCGTAGAACAAGACAAGAAAAAACATATTACCAATAAGAAACAAGAAGTATTTTTTTTCATAAGACCTTATCTAGTCAGGATAATCACAGTGCTAAGACGAAAAACTGAAAACCATATTTTGAGGCCGCAAAAGTAAGTTCTGGGGGCTAACAGAAAATTTAATTATCGTTTTTTATAAAAAAACTATTCATGGAACAGCGCCTTACCGCGTTTGTTTAGTTCATCCGCCCATTTTCGCTATTTAATACGCGATTTTACTTGCTTTATTTCGCCTTATAGTCGCGCTTTCGGTAAATGAGGCAAAGCCTTTGAGGAAGGAAGGTAATTGCTCGGGGAGAAAGAAAGAGGAATTAGCGAATTAGACCAATTAGTTGAAGTGCTTCAAAAACCGCACATCGTTTTCAAAAAACAGGCGCAGGTCGTTTATCTGGTATTTAAGCATGGTAATTCTTTCTATACCCATGCCAAATGCAAAGCCCGAATATTTTTTAGTATCCACCTTGCAGTTTTCAAGTACTGCCGGGTCAACCATACCACAGCCACCAATTTCAACCCAACCAGTGTATTTACAAACAGGGCATCCTTTCTGTCCACAAACAAAGCAGGATATATCCATCTCGGCGCTGGGCTCGGTAAAAGGGAAAAACGAAGGGCGGAATCTTATATCCGTGTTTTTTCCGAACATCTCCTGCGCAAAGTAAAGCATGGTTTGCTTCAAATCAACAAACGACACATTCTCGTCTATATACAAACCCTCAACCTGGTGAAAGGTACAGTGGGCCCGGGCCGAAATAGTTTCATTGCGATAAACCCTTCCCGGAAAAATATAACGCATAGGAGGCTTTTCGCTTTCCATTTTGCGTATTTGAACACTGCTGGTTTGGGTACGTAACATCCACTCCTTATCCGGTGTAATAAAAAATGTATCCTGCATATCGCGGGCAGGATGATCTTTAGGCGTATTAAGCGCCGTAAAATTATGCCAGTCGTCTTCAATTTCAGGTCCATCGGCAACTGTAAAACCAATGTGACCAAAAATTTCAATGATCCTGTTTTTAATGATTGAAAGCGGGTGGCGGGTTCCCAAGGGAAAATTGTATCCCGGTGCAGTTAAGTCAGGAATTTCAGTAGCCGAAGGTTTTCCGTTTTCGAAAGTAATTTTCAGCTCTTCCAGCTTAGCCTCCGCAGCAGCTTTCAAAGTATTCATTAATTGCCCATACTCCTTCTTCTGTTCATTAGGCAACTTGCCCATAAAACCGAAAAGGTCTTTCAATATCCCTTTACTGCCAATATATTTAATACGGAATTGCTCCAATTCCTCTGCATTATTCGGGGCAGAAGATTGTATCTCCGCTAAAACTGCATTCGCCTTATCAAAAATCTCATTCATCTTGTAAAATTAAAAAAATGGAACGCTGATTTATTATGATTGTTATGAGTTAATTATGATTGAATACAATTATTAAAGTCCCTCATACAAAACTTCATATCACTACGCTTTAATTATTTTCCTGGTTAGGTATCTATCACCACATTGCATTTTTACAAAGTAAATTCCCACTTGGTGGTTAGATAAATCAACAGTAAAATTACCGCCCGTAACATTCGATTGATAAACCTGTTCGCCAAGTATATTGTAACACTAATATTTAAAGCCCGGGTAACGCTGATTTCAAATCTAAAGATACCGGTTGAAGGATTCGGACTGACCTTTATTTCTAAATCAGTTGTTACATTCTTAACCGAAGTAATATCGCTTAACATCCTGACAACTAACAACAGTCAACTATCAACAATTACTCCCACTCAATAGTAGCCGGTGGTTTAGAGGATATATCATACACCACCCTGTTAACTCCTTTTACCTGGTTAATGATCTCGCTGCTGGTTTTGGCCAAAAAATCATAGGGCAAATGGCTCCAGTCTGCCGTCATGCCATCGGTGCTGTTTACCGCACGGAGAGCCACCATATTTTCATAAGTTCTTTCATCACCCATTACACCAACACTTTTTATCGGAGTAAGAATTGCTCCTGCTTGCCATACTTCATTATACAAGCCAAACTTCTTCAGGTTTTCGATGTAGATAAAATCCGCCTCCTGTAATATGCGTACTTTCTCGGCGGTTATATCGCCAATGATACGCACTGCCAAACCGGGGCCGGGAAAAGGATGGCGGAATAATATTTCGGGAACCAATCCCAATTCTTTACCCGCCCTGCGCACTTCATCCTTAAATAAATTTCTTAGCGGTTCAACAATTTTCAATTTCAAAACATCAGGTAGTCCCCCAACATTATGATGCGATTTTATCATTTGCGATGGTCCTTTTACCGCAACCGATTCTATCACATCAGGATAGATGGTTCCCTGCGCTAACCATTTTACCTCGGGATGTTTGTTAGCCTCATGCTCAAAAACCTCGATAAAAACGCGGCCTATTATTTTTCTTTTTTGTTCAGGATCACTTACACCGGCCAGTTCGCTTAAAAACCTGTCACCGGCTCTTACGCCTTCAACATTCAAGCCCATTTGCAGGTATTTTTCCATTACGGTTTCATACTCATCTTTACGCAGTAAACCGTTATCTACAAAAATGCAAAGCAGGTTAGCTCCTATTGCTTCTTCCAGCAACAGTGCAGCTACCGATGAGTCAACACCCCCGCTTAAACCAAGTATTACCTTCTCATCCCCTATCTGCTTTTTCAAATTCTTAACGGTATCTTCTACAAATGAAGCCGGGGTCCATTTGTGCGAACAGCCACATACCCCAAACAAAAAGTTGTTTACAATTTTATGGCCGTCGGTGCTATGGTAAACCTCAGGGTGAAACTGTAAGGCATAAACCTTGTTGGCAAAAGAGCCGTTGCGTGAACGGAAAGCCGCTACCTCAATAGAATCTGAACTGGCAATCAATTCAAACTTATCGCCAATGTTTTTAATTGTATCAGCGTGACTCATCCATACCTGGCAGTTGTTTTCAACGCCCCTCAGCAAAAGGTCTGTACTATCTTTTATTTGCAAATGTGCCCTGCCGTACTCGCGCATGTTGCTTTTTTCCACCAGGCCGCCAAACGCATCTGCCATTAGTTGCGCACCGTAACAGACGCCTAATACAGGCACCGCCTTTATAAGCTTTTCAACATCCACCTTAGGGGCATCCGTATCACGGATACTTGCCGGCGAACCTGAAAGTATAATACCCTTTACATCAGCAGATATTTCAGGAATCTTATTAAAGGGGACAATTTCGCAGTACACCTCACTTTCCCTAACGCGGCGGGCTATCAACTGGGTATATTGAGAACCAAAATCTATAATCAGTATCTTTTCTGTCATGCCGCGAAGATAGAAAATCAGAAATGATACGAAATGTTGATTTTAGATGTATTTGACAGGGTTTTGTATTTTTATAGCATGGACGATAATACACCGGATAAAAAGGTGAAGCTATCCCTTAATGAACCTTCAGTTGAATACGAAAAAACCTCCATCAAAAAGGGTATTAAGTTTTTCGGTTCATTCGAAGAAGCCGAGGATAACGGCAGGAGGCAAATGGCGGAACATACCCCTGAGCAGCGATTACTAAATCTGGATATTTTGCGTAAACGTATCTATAGCGAATATCTGCTTCCTAACGGTGAATTTCCAGGTTCAAACCGCTCATTTAAAGTTATAAAAGCAAGCTGGTTATGAATTTTCCTTTTTACGAAGAAGCCACACCGCATGTGGTGGCTTTCAGGGCGACCAAGAGACCAGAACGATGTGGATGAGTTGCAACGAATACAAAAGCTAAAGGCGAAATAAAAACCAGTCCGTATCGCGCACCGCGAAAGGATTCCGCCATCATTTGCTCCAAAACCTTATTTTTAACAAATTGCCACCTCTTAACCTAAGGACTACCGTTAATGAGCTTTTTACTAGACCTGATAAAGACACTTACCGAGGATGAGTTGAAAAAACTCAATTCTATGCCCGTTAAGGGGCGCGAGGAAGAGGTACTTCACAAAACTTTGAAGTACCGAAAAGAGAAAACCGATGTAGATGTAGATGCCCGGATACAGAAGGAGTTGAGCTTAACCAAGTCGCATTACGACAAGATAAATTCGGTGCTGCTTCGCAAATGCTATGAGCACTTTACCGACGGCAGCTCCGAGCAGGTATTAAACCTGATTTTTGAAAAACGTTTAATGGCGCTGCAGGTCCACGAATTAAAGATCCGCGAAAAGAATTTGCTGAAAAACGGTACCCGGCAACAGCTAAACGATTTTTATTGGGCCTATCTTTTAAAGGTCCGTAGCCAATCAGTAAATGGATTCGACAAGAAGTGGATAATATCCATGGCGCACAAATACCTGGCTACTTTACCCAAGGCTACTTTAGAGGACGAGGCAGAGGTAATGCTAATGTGCGAAAGCACTTTTGTTTTTTACCACGCTGTTATTGGCGAAGGCCCCGGCTATGAACCCGTATTCCTGAAGTTAATTGCTGATTGGGAAAAGAAACTGAAAGGAAAAAAATATCACCGCGCTAATTTTCAGTTATTGTTGAGCAAAGCCAACTATTACGACTACTATACTTCTAACCATGCTATTGTTGATACACTTGAGGAAGCCCTGCGCGAATTTGACCTGGCGAAAGAAAAAATTCCGGTGAACCAAAAAATGTATGCTTATAGTAAACTGGCCAAAGCATATTGCCAGTGCAGCCGCTTTGAAGAAGCCATGCGAACGTATAAGGAATGTTTCAGATTGTGGGGCGAGGAAATGAGAAAGAATCATTACCAGATGCTCATGTACTCGGTTGTGGCCCTCATCAACCGCGAATTTGATGAAGCACAAAATATGATTGAATACATGATGCCTAAGCTCACATCCTCCACCGACATTGGCATGAAGTTTAACACGTTTAGAAACAACGCCATACTGCATATGCATAAGTCCGAATACGATGAGGCCCTGAAGCACATTCACAGCTTTATGCAGTTTCCACGTTCGGAAACCGATTTACTGGGCGATATATTGAACCGGATGATTCATAACGTTTACTTTGTAATGATAGGCGATTTTGAAACTGCCACGAACCTGATTGAAAAGAACAAAAAATTCCTGCGCTCAAAAGGTAAAACCATATTAACCGCCGAATACACTCCTTATTTTAATATGCTGCGCGATATTATCCGTTATAAAACCGGCATTGTAAAACTGCCCGCTGATTTTGATAAAAAGATGGAACCCTTTCAGCAAGGTATTATGAAACTGTACGGCGACCTGCTTTTGAAGATGTTGCAAAGGGGGTAGAATTTCAGGTTTCAGGTTTCAGGTTATAAACCCTTCATACTTTAAATTTCAGTTATCAAATCATCAAGCGTTCATCAATTCCCCCATTCGCTAATCCGCTAATTCTCACATTCACTAATTTGAATTATAATTACACCAAAACAACAACAAATGAAATACGCCCTGCTCCTTGCCTTATCAATCATCAGTTCATTTTCATTTGCACAGGAAAAACCAAAAGCCGAAAATGTGATTGTGGTAACTTTTGATGGCTATCGTTGGCAGGAGTTATTTGGCGGCGCACAGAAAAAGATATTGAACGTAAAAAAATATGCCGGCGATAAAAAGAAGATGAAAGCCCTGTACTGGGATAAGGACGCCTCTGTTAGAAGAGAAAAAGTAATGCCGTTTTTTTGGAGCACCATAGCCAGCAAGGGCCAGATCTATGGCAATAAAAAACTGGGTAACCGGGTTACTTTAACCAATGGGTACAAGTTTTCCTATCCCGGTTATAATGAAATTTTTTCAGGCTGGGGTGATAAGCGCATTAACAGCAACGGCTATGGCGATGACCCTAACCAGAACATCTTTGATTTTCTTTTAACCCAAAAAGGGTTTGACGGAAAAATGGCCGCCTTTGCAACATGGGACGCTTTTCCAAGGATCATTAACGAAAAAAGAAATCATGTGCCGGTGTTTGTGGATATGAAACCAAACAATAAGGGAGCCATTAATATTAAAGGTGTAAGCATTGATCAATGGCAAACTACCATACCGGCCCATAATCCTTATGCAAAAACGGACAGTTTCACTTATCATTTTGCCAAAGAATATTTGCAGCGCAATCACCCGCATTTTGCTTTTATAGGTTTTGACGAAACCGATGATTATGCGCACGATGGCAACTACGCCGCATATTTAAATACCGCTACAACATTAGACCGTTACATGAAGGACCTTTGGAATTTTGTGCAAGGCGATCCGCAATACAAAGACAAAACCACCATCATCATTACCTGCGACCACGGCCGCGGCGATATTCCAAACCTTGAATGGCGCCATCACGGCCACGTGTTACACGCCGAAAACATTTGGATAGCAGCTATTGGCGCCGGCATTACGCCCAAAGGCGAAGTGAAGGACAAAATGTTTTTGCATCAAAACCAAATTGCAGCTACTGTTGCCGCATTGTTTGGCTACACATACAAGGTAGATCACTTTAGCGGGCAACCCATTACCGAAATTTCGGGAACGGTTGGGGTAAGGGAGAAATAAATATTAATTAGCGAATTAGCGAATGAAATGCTGGAATTAGCGAATGGCGAACTGCCCTTCCGCTTTCACATTCTCGTTTATTCGCTAATTCGCTAATTGCCCAAATTCGCTAATTGTATTTTGTCGTTTTAAAAACATTTCTACTTTTGCCGCCGCAACAAATTAATTTATAAATGGACGCTGGTCCCAGTTATAGTAGTCATTTAAAAGGTAGGTATCATGCTTTTAAGCTTGCCCAAATTGCGTTATGCAAGGGTAAACTGTGCTTTAATACAAAGCAGGTTTATTCTCTCTTCCGGTAATCCAACCCGGCCAGGTAAGCTATTTTCATTTTTTTCAGTTTCAATTCTACTCGTCCACGTTTCAAATGGCATTCGTATTTGGCTCAAGGGCAGACACGTGGGTCCGCCCCTACGCATGGGAATTATCACATCATCACATTATCACATTATCACATTCCCCTCATTCGCTAATTCGCTAATTCCCTCTAATTCGCTAATTGTCCCATGACCACTATCATCAAAGAAAAGATCATGGACCGCCTTCCGCTAACCGGGGGTACGAGCAGCATTGGCTACGACGCAGCCTCATCCAACCTGCTTAAGAAAATTTCGGGTATGGATAGAATTGCCTTTCTATCGCTGTTGGATACAAAGGAAACCGGATTGAGCGAATCAGCCGCGGAAGAAACACTGGCAAACGTTGGCG